>JAHJRB010000015.1 GCA_018831025.1 Nanobdellota archaeon
ATTTTATTAATTTTATTAGCTATTGTTATTTGGTTAGCGATTAAAAAGGTGATAGAAAATGCTTTCTAAGAAAGGAGAGAGTGCCTCTTATATGGGAGGAAAAACAACAGATATTATCTTAGCTTTAATAGCATTGAGTGTTATTGGATTAGTTCTTTTTGGGTTTTTTGGAAATAGTGATTTTTTTAGTGAATTAACTTGTAAAGTAACTGTTTATATGGCAGACCAAACTGAGAAAGCGCCTATAATAAAATATACACCTTTTACTTTTCCTATTATTTGCTCTACTAAAGATAAAGTTATTGAAGAAGATAATAAGGATAAAATCATGTGGGAAATTGCTGATTATATGAGGAAATGCTGGAGCATGTGGGGAGAAGGAAATTTAAATCCTGCTGGTAAAAATGTTTGGTTTAATGATGAGTTTAAATGTTTCAAATGCTATAGGTTGAGTTTTAATGATTTTGAAGGGATTATAGATGCAAATGAATGGGATGAATTCTTTAAGGATCCTGAGAAAAGAGTTAAAGGAAGCGACCTAGACTTTTATAATTATTTTAAAGGGAATATATTACTTGGAACTGATGATGAAGGCAATTTTGTTATTGAGAAAGATAAGTATTATGGTGTTACTTTTGTTGAGCATATAGAGAAAGATAGATGGGGAAGATATGTAGCAACAGCGACTACGGGGGCGACCGTTGTTGGAGGAGCATGTATGTTTGTTGTTGGTGTTGGATGGATTGCTAGTCCTCTTTGTGTTTTAGGTGGAGGCGCATTAGGAGCCGGAGCTGCAGCTATTGAACAGTTTATTGATAAGATTTCTAGTTTGATAGTTGGAGAAGATAAAGATATAATAATGCTTTCAAGATATGAAGATGTTAAAAAATGCGGAGGATATATTGAATGAAAAAAGGAGAATTTGCCTTGAGTAATGTTGCGGGATTATTGCTTGTTTTATTAGCGGCTCTTGTTTTAATATTGTTTATCTATCTTCTTAGAGATAAAATTAAAGAGATGATAGATATTATGAAAAGCATTTTTGGATTATAAAAATGGCAGAAGGAGAAGGGATGGGTATTGGAACTTTGGTTAATGCTATTGTGATTTTTTTAGTTATAATCGGGGTTATTTGGGTTCATGGAGAAATGTTCGGGGGTTCTAGGAAAGCGTTAGAAGAGTTTTTTGATTTAGGTGAAATAAAAAATGTTGCTCAGGATGTTTTTAGTACAGAAAGAGATATTACTTTAAATACTACTCATATAATTGCGGATAAAATTGTAGAATTATTAATGGTGAAGGAGAATGATTGTTTGATCAATTTAGATTTTAGCGGTTTTGATGATAGTTTTGTTGTTGAGTTTAAAGAAAGTACAACTGGAAATAGTTTGCTGGAAGTTTCTAAAGGAAGAGTTGCTGTGCAAAGAAGATTGACAAATAATGTATTTTTTATGAATTCAAGAAATTTTAAAATTAAAGAATTTGATAAAATTGAAATTAATGGGATAGAATACCCTGTAAAAATTGGGGATAAAATAATCTTATTTAAAGATATAAATTCAAATTTTTATTTCTATGCGGGAAATGAATTGGCAGCAATTAGAAATACTAAATTGAGTTGTGGACAGAAAAAAGTATCTGATCAATTGGCTCAACAGAGAATCGAGGGAGGAATAGGTTCAGTAGAATATTATCTTTCTATGATGCAAGTTTATTACAATGATGGAAAATATGATAAGGTGCTTGATGCTTATTATTCTCTTTATAGAGGTTCTGAACAAGGAACTTTGGTTGTTAGTGCTGAACAATTGGAAAAGATGAATACATTATGGATAAATAGTGTTAATCAAATGGGTTCTGGTGCGCGGTATTTATGTGAAGATAAAAATGGAGTTTTTAGATGCTTTGATTTTTCATATTATGAATATACAACCAATCTTAGAAATGGTATACTACAAAATTGTAAAGATGAAATTTTAATCCCGGTATCTATTAAGTATGGTAATTTGGAAGATTGTGAAAAAGAAAGATTAACTAAGATAGGAATTTTACCAAGAATTTGATAAAAAGCATTTATAGAAAACTTTAAATATAAACCAAATAATTTAAATAGTAATTAATATTATTAAAATCCAAAGGTGATAATAAATGAATAAAAGAGGTCAAGGTGGACTTTCTATGGATACCATAGTTGTGGCTATTATTGCGATTATTGTTTTATTATTAATTGTTACTTTCTTTACTGGTGGTTTAGGAACTATCGGTCAAAAGATTACTGATGTATTTCAAAAAGGGACAGCAGGATATGATATAGATTTGGCTGTAAAGAACTGTGAAGATTATTGTGCTAGAGCTCAGAGATTGACAGGAGATCCCGCATTGAGAGCAAGTGCTTATTGTACACAAACTTTCGATATTGATTTGAATAGGGATAACCAACTTTTGGATGCTGAAAAAGGTCTCAAATGCTATGGTGCTAAATCTGTCCCGGGTGTTAGTTGCTCTGGAGTAACCTGCCCTGCTACTTAATTTTTTTTCTTTTCATGAATAAAAAAGGTTTGGCTTGGGGTATGATTGTAACTGCCATAATTGCGATACTTGTCTTAGTTATTCTTGTTTGGATTTTTAGAGAACAATTAACTGGAATTTCTGAACAGTTTTTAAACGTTATAAAACAAACTAGTGCAAGTTCTAAGGATTTTAGTGAAGAAATTAAAAATTTAAATCCTTAGTAAAATAAAGAAAAATTATATAAAGTTTCTAAGTTAAGATTGTTGAGTATGGGAGACGTTAGTTTAAATTATACTGTTACTTTAATTTTAACTTTAATAGCAATTCTTACTTTGGGGGGATGTGTGTATAAAATTTATTATCCTAATTGTGATCCTCAAGCAGTTGATAAGTTTAATGAGTTTACTACTTTATTTGAAAGTTGTTTAAATGGTAATTGCGGAGAATTTAATTTTCAAGACATTCCTGAAGGGCATAAGATTGTTTTAAAATCAAGCGGAACTATTACAGATATAAGATTGAATTGTGGAGGGAGATTTAGTAGTAAACTCAACCAAGCTTATAATGTTGGTTTGTGTACTTATCGTTTTGGGAAAGATTCATCGGAAAATATAGGAGAGTTTGATATCAGCTATAGTTTAATAGATAGTTTATATTCTTTTAATGGAAATATTAAAATTAGAAAAACCGAAAATAAAATTTGTATGGATAAAAAAGAAGTTGAGTATAGGTCGGTTATACCGACGCTGAGGTAATATGAATAAAAGAGGTCAAAGTTTAATACAAGTTGAGACTATAGAATATGTTTTATTGGTTGCTATAGCAATAATGTTGTTTTTTTTATTAAATACAGCAATTGGTATGGAGAAATTTAATGGATTAAGAGCAGATGATTTGGCTTTGACTATAAATTCTGTATTTATTCCAAAAGGGAATGTTGCGATTGATTATGAAATGGGAGAAGAAGGCAGGGAGATTAAATTTTATGAGGGAATTGTTGGAACTTATATTGACGACCCCATTAGAGAAAGTAAAAATTTAGTTTTAGTAGATAGTAATTATATTTTTGAAAGAAGAAATATGAATACTAATTTGTTGGAAATTACAAAGCAAGGGGATAAGGTTACTGTAAGATGAATAAAAAAGGAGGGAGTACATTAGCTAGTAAATCTGGGTTTTATATTATATTTTTAATACTCTTTACCTTTGCTGTTTTGTACTCTGTTAAATTTATAGAAGATAAAGAAGTAAGAAGAGTTGATTTTTTTCAGTTAGAAGATAGTGTTGTTATTAATAGAGTTATTAGTTGCGTATCTAATGATAATTTTGGAGAAATAGATGTAAATAAATTTAATGAAATTGAATTGAGAAAATGTTTGACTAACACTAATTTTAATTTTATTATAATGTTGGATACGGTGGATGATCAAAAAATAGTTTCCATTGGAGATGTTGGTCTTGATTATAGGAGCATAGGCAGGTATGTCTTAGTTGATAATAAAAAAGCTAGAATAAGAGCGGGGTATAGTAAAAATGTTCCCGAGTGATGTGAAGGATTTAATTACAGCATTTGTTTTGATAGTGATATTAGTAGCAGGAAGTGCTATTTATCAGACGCTTTATAAAACGGATGAAGTCTTAAAAGAAATTAAAATTAATGATGAACAAGATTTATTTTCTTTGAATTATTTGAAAACTAAAATTAGTGATGGAAGTTTAATTAGCGAGTTAATCATTGAATCTGAAAATAATGATGGTGCGTTTGAAACCTTAAAAGATGGAACTGAAGAGATAATGAATTTTGCATTTGTTGAAGAATATAGCGTAATTATTCTATATCCAACTATTGAAAAAAAATTCGGAGAAGATAATTTTGAAAGATATACTGAGTTAAAGTTATTTGATAAAGATGAAGAAATGATTTTAGTGAAGGTAGGAGTAAGATTTAAGGAGGGATGGGTGTGAATAAAAAAGGTGTTTATTTTGCAAGTTTTAGTATTTTATTAGTTATCTTTATGATTATAGGTTACAGTTTTGTTAATGATAGAAAAGAAGCTGAGGCAGGGATAGATGATTTGGGAAAATTTAGCGTTGGTTTAATTACTTCTAATTTTAATGTTGAGAAATTAAGATTTGAAATTGAAGAGGCGATAAAAATTTCTAAAGAATTAGCTTTAAAAAATATTAAAGATAATGCGGGGGTTTATGATAAGATTAATTGTGGATTAAATGGGGATTACATAGTTTTAGGAACTGGATGTGATTATTTAAATCCTGAAGAGAATTTTTATCATTATTTCAACGATAGTTTTGACAGAACCTTAAAAGGAATAGATCCAAAGTTTAACTCTGATGAATTTAATATTGAAATTTTAAATAATGGTTTAGATGTAAAAGGGACTAAAAGAGTTTCATTAGATATTACTAAGGAGATTAAGTCTACAACTAAAAAAACTGTAACTGAAAAAGACTCTTTTAAATTTGATGAAAAATTAAATTCTGAAATATTGTCTTATATTGAAAGATATAGTCAAGAGTATAATGTACCTGAAGATTTGGTTAAAGCAGTTATAATTAAAGAATCTGGAGGAAATATTAATGCTGTTGGTTCCAATCCGGATAGTACTGATTATGGATTAATGCAGATAAATAGTAAAGCACATCCTGATTGGTTTGATGGGAGTAGGGGATGTAGAGTTAATGAAGATGTTAGTTGTAATATTAAAGCAGGTACTGAAATATTAAAATCAGGTTATGATCGATTTAAGGATGGTAAGACATATACATGCACTGGTAAGACTTATACTAACTGGGAAGCTGCTTTGAGAGCTTATAATGGATGGGGATGCTTAAACTTGGATTATGTTGAGAGCGTTTTATCTTTACTAGGTGAAGAGATTTCTACTTATATTACCCAAGATACTGAAGTTTATAGAGAGAACGTAGGTTATATCGAACTAGATTTAGATTATCATGAAGAGGTAGGCTATAATTTTAGAAATATTAATGATGCTATTTTAAGGGGGAGAACTATTAAAGATTGTGTTAATAATGGAGAAGATGTCTTTGTTTGTGCTAGTAGAGAAAATGACCTTTTTTTCATTTTTAATGCAAGGATTGAAGGAAACGTGATTAAATTTGATGTTGAAGAGCTAGAAACTGGGGATATAATTAAATTTGCGCTAAATATATAAAAGAATTACAATAATTTTTTATACTACATCTTAATTCTTAGTTATTATGCTATTTGGGTTAACTTATGAGGAAATTATTGATAAGATAAAGGAAAAAGGTCTAGAGCAAGGAGAGATTGAAAGAAAAATAAAAGAAAAAATGTCTCAACTTTCTGGTCTTATTTCTAAAGAAGGTGCTGCCCAAATTATTGCTAATGAACTTGGCATTAAGATTTTTAGAGAGGTTGGAAAAATAAAAATAGGTGAGGTTAGAGCAGGAATGAGAGATATAGAGATAGATGGGAAAGTGGTTAATGTTTATGACGTTAGGGAATTTAAAACTGAGAAAAGACAAGGAAAAGTTGCGAGTTTTATGATGGCTGATGAAACCGGACAGATGAGGATTGTTTTGTGGGATGAAGGGCAAATAAAAAGAGTTGAAACCAATGAAATTAAAGAGGGAGTTATATTAAAAATAAAGAATACTTACTGTAGAAATAATAATGGGTTTAAAGAAATTCATTTGAATGCAAGGTCTGAGATTATTTTGAATCCACCTAATGTGGAGATTGGAGAAGTTAAAACAAATAATGTCGTTTTTGAGTTTAAACCTAAAAAAATTTCAGAGTTAAATGAAAATGATAGGAATGTTATTTTAAGGGGAACAATTGTTCAGCTTTTTGATCCTAGATTTTATGAAGTATGTGGGCAGTGTGGCAAGAGAGTTGTAATGGAGAATGGAAACTTTAAATGTGTAGATCATGGAGAAGTTAATGTTAATTATGCTGCAGTTCTTAATTTCTTTTTGGATGATGGGACAGAGAATATTCGAGTTGTTTGTTTTAGGAATGTTGCTGCTGATGTTTTAGGAATTTCTGAGGAAGAATTGGGTAAATTAAAAGATAGTCCGCAAGATTTTGAAAATTTAAAGAATAATATTTTAGGAAAGCAATTGGAAGTTAGTGGAAGGGGGACGATGAATGAAATGTTCAATAGATTAGAATTCATAGGCAATAACGCTGAAGAATTAAAGCCAGAGAAAATTTTAGAAGAAAATGATGTTTAGAACCCACTTTGTTTTTTCTTTATTAGTTGGTCTATATTTTTTAGATAGTTTTAATGGAAATAAATTTTTATTTTTATTTTTAATCTTGCTGTTTGGGAGCCTTGCTGATATTGATAATCCGAAATCTAAATTAGGAAAAAATTTCTGGTTTTTGTCTAAACCATTTAATCTTTTATTCGGTCATAGAAAATTATTTCATAGTTTATTAGTTCCTGTAATTTTAGGTTTAGCAGTCTGGTATTTATTTGACAAATGGTGGATGCCTATTTTTTTAGGTTATAGCAGTCATGTATTGTTAGATGGGTTTACTTTAGAAGGAATTAATTTTATTTATCCTTTTAAACAATTAAGGTTGAGTGGATTTATTGAAACTGGAAAAAAAGAAGAGAGTTTTATTTTTTATTTATTTGTTTTAATTGATGCGATATTTATCTTTAGTATTCTGTTTTAGTATTATATGGTTTAGAGTATAGTAAACTATTTAAGCTAATTAAATATAAGTTTCACTATGATTAAAAATAATGGAAACTTTGATATTGATTTTGATGAAGATTTGATTTTTGAAGATGATGACATGTATGAAAGTGTTGATTTTGGTTTCTTAGATAGAAAGAAGACTAGGAATGTTTTCGTTGCTAGCTAAATTATGTTCTGTAAAATATATTTTAAACTCATCCGACACATCCGACAGACCCGCGCAGAGTTTATAAATGTTTATGCTTTTATATTGATTGAAATTTTAGAAAAATTCTAAGATTTCATTGAAAAAAATGCGAAAAGCAAACGGAGGTGTTTTGCATGGTAGGTAATTTACCAATAAAAAAGTGGAGAGCTGGTTCTATAGAAGGAGTTGTTTGGTCTAACAAAAGAAATATCGAACGAGATGGGGAGAAAATGGAAGTTGAATTTAAAACAGTAACTTTGAGAAGGAGTTGGAAGGATAGAGACCAAAACATTTGGAGAGATGAGAAATTAAATTTAAGAAAACAGGACATTCCAAAATTGATGGTTATCCTGAATAAAATGCAGGAAGAACTATTTTTGAGTCAAAGCGAGGGAGGCGGTGATGATGAGTGAAGATAAATTAGAGAAATTACCTGGAGTTGGTGCAGCTACTGCAGAAAAATTAACCCTTGCTGGTTTTGATAATTTAATGGCGATTGCTGTTGCTAGTCCTGGTGAATTAGTTGAAGCTGCAGGAGTAACCGAACCTACAGCAAGGAAAATAATTAATGCTGCTAGGGATAAATTAAAAATGGGATTTGAAAGCGGAGAAGACTTGCTTAAAAAAAGAGAAGAGATAATTAAGATTAGTACTGGAAGCAAGGCTTTCGATGAATTATTAGGGGGGGGAATTGAAACAGGAGCAATAACTGAAGCTTACGGTGCATATGGTAGTGGAAAAACTACCTTGGGGCATCAATTATCGGTTAATGTTCAACTACCCATCGCGGAAGGCGGAGCAGAAGGAATGGCTGTTTGGATTGATTCTGAAGGAACTATAAGACCAGAATATATTAAAAAAATAGCGGAAGCAAAAGGATTAGATGCGAGCAAAATCTTAAAAAATTTTAGAGGAGTTAGGGCATTTAATTCTGACCATCAGATGTTGCTATCTGAAAAAATTGAAGACTTGATAAAAGACGGATTGCCAGTTAAATTGTTGATTATTGATTCTTTGATGGGACATTTTAGAAGTGAATTCAGTGGAAGAGGGATGTTGGCTGATAGACAACAAAAACTGAATAAACATATGCATAGTTTGCTTAAGTTAGCGCATACCCATAGCATTGCAGTCTATATTACTAATCAAGTAATGGCTAGACCGGATATGTTTTTTGGAGATCCTACCGAGGCTATTGGTGGACATGTGTTGGCTCATGCATGCGTAACAGGCGATACATTAATACAGCTTTCGGATGGGGCTATATTGCCAATAGAGAAATTAAAAGGACCAACTAATTTGATTTCTTTGAATTTAAATGGAGATTTAAAAAATATAAATTCTTTTTGCGATTATGGCTCTATTAGGGATAACATAAGTAAAATATTTGAGATTCATACAAATGGGATTATTCAAGCGTCCCCTTTGCATAAATTTTTTAGATTAAATGGATTTTCTATTGAAGAAGTAGAAGCTAAGGAGATAAAGGTGGGGGATTTTATAGCCTGTCTTAATAACATAAATATTGATGGGGTTGAACAAAGGCTTCCAGAAATAAATGCTAAAGAGATGATAAGTGTTACTAAACAAGGTAGCGATTTTATTAAGTATAAACTAGAAGAACTTGATTTGAGTAGGGAAGATGTTTGCAAGAATTTGAATATAAACCCAAGACAGTTACGCAGAGTGTTGAATCAGGAATATGCTACCGATGTTAATAATATAAATTTGCTAGTCAAGCAAGGTGTTAATGAAAATATCTATGAATTTATAGAACCACATACATCTAATAAGTTTAGGGAAATTACAATCCCAAAAACGTTGAATTTAGAATTATCCCAGATTTTGGGTTATTTCATTGGTGATGGGAATATTGATGAATTTGGCATAAGATTTAAGGATGAAAGGATAGAAGTTTTAGAGGTCTATAATAAACTTTTTAAAAAGTTGTTTAATTTAAACGGGAAGATTTGTAAAGTAAAAGATAAGAATTGCTACAATTTAGATATTAATAGTATTGCCGTAAAAAACTTATTTACTGAGATTTTAGATGATGTTTTTTTATACATTTCAAGATCTACAAAAAAACATATTGCAGCTTTTATTAGAGGTTTTATGGATGCGGAGGGGTATGTTAGTAAAAAAAGAGCAAGAATAACAATTGGACAAAAGAATAATTTGACCTTGAGATATTTGCAGATGTTACTTTTGAGATTAGGCATTAGAAGTAATTTAAGAAAAACTAATGGAAAAAAGATTTTTAGCTATCTAATTTTTGATGGGCAATATTTTTTAAGATTTGCAAAGACTATTGGGGTCACTGCGAGTGATAAGAGAAAACTTCTTGAAAAGCAAATAAAATATTGTGAAAATGATGTAATTTTTAATAGAGACTTATTGCCCGTTGAAAGAAAGTTTATTTGGGGTCTTATTAAAGAGATGGGTTTGTCTCCCTCTAAACATATTAAACCTAGACCCTCTGGCTATAGATTCTTGAGCAGAGACAATGCAAGAAAGTTGTTGGTTACATTAGAAGGCATAAATGTAAATAATAATAAAATTAAAAATAACCTTAATTTTTTGAAATCGTTAATTGATGGAGATGTAAGACTTGAAGAAGTAAAAAGAATTGACATTAAGAAAAATAATGAACCTTTGTATGATATTAGTGTACCTGTTGTAGAGAATTATATTGCAAATGGTTTTGTTGTGCATAACTCAACATACAGAGTTTATTTGAGACGAGGCAAAAAAGGAACTAGGGTTGCTAAATTAGTTGATGCTCCCGCATTGCCGGAAAGCGAGGCTATCTTTATAGTGACGGAAGAGGGAATTAAAGACGTATAAATAAACGCTCCCGCGCGGATTTGAACCGCGGATTTCAAGGTTTTTGCTCTGGACCGCAACTTCGCAGATTTTTGAATCTCTTGCGTTCTATCCAAGCTAAACTACGGGAGCTTATTGGTTTTTAGGTATTTCCTGTTTTTAATCCTTTTCAAAACTTTTATAAATCCAATTTTAAGCAATAATTAAAGAAAATGACAATCAGAAAATGCAGTTCATGTAATAAAGGGGTGCAGATAGGTGCAACTATCTTTATGTGCCCTAAATGTGGTAAAGAAGAAATCATTAGATGCAAGAGTTGTAAAAGGGTAGGTGTAAAATATAAATGTAGGTCTTGTGGCTTTGGAGGACCTAATTAAAAATGTTTGAAAGAATTGCCATATATGCAGGATTAAGATCAACTTATCAAGAGTTAGGAAAATATAAAACTGGAATGCCTTTAATTCATACTTCTCTAAATTTTCAAAGAGGTCTAATTGTTTTGAAAGATTTAGATGGGGATTTTGATATGGCTTTTAGTAGTTTTGGTTATTTTTTGGTTGGAGATGGTAATGTTGGGAGTATACATTTTGAAAGAGAAAGAGAGTGGAAAGAGAGAGAAGCTATGAAAAGATTGAGAAGAGGAAATTTAGTTGATGCTAGAGTAAGTTTAGATGGACATGTTAATGTTGAATTGGATGAGCCAAGAAATGTAAATGCAGGCGGATTGTTTTCACGCATTGAAATAGATAGGCTTAAAGTCGAACAATATTTAATGGAAAAACACGAAGCTTTTCCAAGATTAAAGAAAAGATATGCGAAAGCTTTAGCCGAAGAAATAGCTATTTATGCAGAAGCTTATCCTGTGGGAGATGCAGAATAAAATGGCTCAAGTCATTGTTACTATAAAAATTATGCCTGAAAGTCCAGAGGTTAGTCTAGAGGATTTAAAATCAGAGGTAGAATCTAAAATAAAAAAATTTGCTGAAAATACTCCTGTTAGATTTGAGGAACTCCCTATTGGCTTTGGATTAAGTTCGCTTAATGTAACTTTTTCAATGGATGAAGCTGGAGAAAGCACTGATAAATTAGAAGAAGATTTGAAAAGAATTGAAGGGATTAGTAATGCTGAAGTAGTTGATATGAGAAGGGCACTTGGTTAAAAAGTTTTATTAATTAGGGTTTCTTAGATATTTAAAATGGTTAATGAAATTGAAGAAAAATTAAAAGGAATGAGTAAAGAAGAGATTCAAGAGTTAGTAAAAAAACAGTGTTTGTTCTGCAATATTGTTAATGGGAATATAGAATCTTACAAAGTTTATGAAGATGATAATGTTATGGGTGTTTTAGATATTAATCCAGCTAATAAAGGACATGTTATACTTTTTCCTAAAGAACATTTACAATTCTTGAATGATTTAGATGAGAAATTATTAGGACATTTATTTGATGTTGTAAATAAGCTAAGCAATAAAATGATTGATAGATTAAAAGCGAGCGGGATTAATATTTATATTGCAAGCGGACAAGGTGCCGGACAGAATTTACCGCATATAGCTGTGCATGTTATTCCAAGATATGAAAATGATAAAATTGCTTTTGGCTGGAATCCTAAAAAATTAAACAAAAATGATTTTGAAAATATCACTAAGGAATTAAAAACAAATAAAATTTCTAAAATTGAAGTTAAGAAAGTTAAAAAAATAAAACCTAAAGTTGTAAAGGCAAAGAAATTTGAAGAAAGAGTGCCTTAAAGGAAATAAGAAATTATATTTCCAAAAATTAAAGAAATTATTGTTGCAATTAAAAATGTTGGGGTGAATATTATCCCTTCTTTTATCTCTACTTTCTGAATTTTATTCTTTTTGAGCAAGGATATCTGCTCTTTATTTAACCCATACATAGGAATTTTTAAAAGTAGTTTGCTGTTTTTGTAAATGTTTTTTGTTAACCAATCACCCTCTATTAACTCAGAAGGTTTTATGGTTTTGTACATGCAACTTTTTTCCACAGACTTTATGTAAATCCAAAGATACAAGAATAATAAAATAGCGATAGCAATAAAAAAGAGACTTATTCTTGATAAAAAATTATTTACAATTATTGCAAGCACTATTAACAATATCGAAAGAATTAAAATTATTTTTCTTGGATTCTTTGTTTTCTTCAAATAAAGATTATACTCTCTTAAAAAATCTTTTTTATGTTTTAGAGATATATAGATTGTGAAAATTAAACTATATATCATCCCTATGATTAAAATATTTAAGAAGATTATTGCCGGGAAATAAATATTATCTAATCTTGGAGAGAAAATGTTTAATAATTGCTTTGGATATGTTGCAAATACTACTGATAATGCCATTAGTAATTTAGCATCTCCTCCCCCCCATTGTTTAGAGTAAAACATAATATTGCCGATTAAATAAAAAATTACAAGATTAATTAATGCTATTTTTATATAAAAGAAGTCATTATAGGTTATTGAGTATAAAGCTCTTAATGATAATCCAGAGGCTATTAATGAGAAATTCAGCCAGTCTGGTATTTCTGTTGTTTTTTTATCAGAGTATGTTGCAATTAATAATCCTGCTAATCCTAAAATTAAAAGTATTAAATCTATAACCATATCTTTAGAAGATATTTGTTATTATTTAAAAAACTTTATATACTTCTTCTTATTTAATATTTTTAATATGGGAGGGTTATTCATGGATCATAAGATAAAGGTCATAGTTGGTTTAAGTTTTGTTGTATTAGTTTTGTTTGCTTATATTGGTGCGAATGCTTATGCCAACCAAAAGCAAGTAATTTATAGACAAGGGGTACAAGACGGAGCTTTATTACAGCAACAAGATATTGTTAGGACCGTTGCTACTACAGGATATGTGGCTTTTAATGTTGTTGGTCAAGATGGACAACCTGTTAATTTAATATTGGCTCCAGTACAACAACAGCAACAAGCGACTCAATAATAATTCTTTTATTTTTTTTATGATAAAAGCATAATTACAGAGTTTAACATCCTACATATAAATGAACCTGCGAACCAGGTGAAGAATATTAATCCTATTGTTGGAAGAAAACCTATTAAGTAATTTGTTATTCTAAAATGTAGCATTACCCCAATTATTAGAGATAATGGGATAGGTATTGTTACCATCCCCCATGTAAAACCTGCTAAAAATACTATTGGAATGTTAACAACTTTGAATAGAGAATTTACTGAGGAGGTATTTAACATTACTACCCAGAAAATCCCTATTGCTAAACTAATTAGCACTGTTATTGGAGTTGAAAGTCCTCCTGTGGATCCTAATATGATGTCCCCGCTAATATTTAAGAATGATGCGAGCAGCGCTAACATTAATACAGCTTCCTTTAACATATTTGCTATCCAGGATATTATTACAATGGTTATCAATACACTTAACCAGTTTTCTATAAAATACTTTAATAACTCGAAGAATACTCTATAAAACAATTCTACACAAATGTTTAAAGTCATTTATAGTTATAAAGCATA
Organism: Nanobdellota archaeon; assembly: GCA_018831025.1. Classification (GTDB taxonomy): domain Archaea; phylum Nanobdellota; class Nanobdellia; order SCGC-AAA011-G17; family ARS1403; genus JAHJRB01. The sequence goes on from JAHJRB010000015.1 coordinate 13,764, forward strand.
ACACCTTAATATTTATTTCGTAACATTTATATATTTTAGAAAGTTAATTTTATAATTATGTTGAAGAAAAGAGGTCAGGCTGGTAATATAGCAACTTTGATTTCTTTAATTGCTCTTTTTATGATAATCTATATTTTATTACTGCCGCAGGAAGCAAGGGATGAATTGTTGAATAGAGAAGATGGAATTCCTCAACATATGACGGATGGGATTTCTAGCCAAATTTTATTTTCAAAAGAAATTGGGGAAGTAAGTCCTTTAAAACAAAGTAGAGGGACTATTCATACTATTTCAGGGGTTAATTTATTTAGTAATGTTGAAAGTGAGATTATAACATTGGCTAATAACATTTTAGTTAATAAAGGAATAATAAGTGAAAATTCTCAAAAATTAGTTTTTTATTTAGAATATCCTGAAGATGTTGAGAAATCTGAGTTATATCTAATTATTGATAATGCTGTTGGTAATTTAGTTGTTAGTTTGAATGGTTATGAAATTTTTAATAAAGCTGTTAAGAGCAATAGTCAAGAACTTTTAGAAATGCCGGTCGGTTATTTGAGAGAAACAAATACAATTGAATTAAGTTCTGCAGCTCCTTTTTTGAGGAGTAGTATGCATGAGTTAAAATCTGTTAGACTAAGAAAACAAGTTGAGATTAAAAACAAACAATCAACAAGAATACTTTCAATTCCTGCAAGTGAAATAAAGGATTTAGAAAAAGCTATTTTGAGTTTTTCAGTATATTGCAGCAGAAATGAAGATCAATTGTTGAATCTAAAACTAAATGGAAAATTAGTTTATAGTGATGTTCCTTTCTGTAACTTACAAAGAACTGAAATAGAGATAGATTCTTCATTTATTAATAGTGGAGTAAATGAATTAATTCTTGAGAGTGAAGGGGATTATACATTAGAGCAGGTAGAATGGGAAAGTTTGTTGAGGGGGGAGCGAGCTAGCGAATATGCATTCACAATTAGCGATGATGATTATAATGATGTTAGAAGAGGATTGAAAGATGTATTTGTTGTATTTGATTTTGCTCTTAGCGATGAAAGAAAGATAATGGAGTTTTATGTTAATGATAAAAAATTTGATATTGATACTAGTGAAAATTCTTACTTTATGACTATTTCTGACTACTTAGAAAAAGGTGGAAACTTAATCAGGTTAAGACCAAAAAACAGCTTTGAAATTATTGAAATGAGAGTAGAGCTGGAGTAAAAATGGCTGAAAGTGTAGGCGGGGGGAATCCAAAGGGAGTTAAACAAATTCTCGTAGAAGGAGCTAAGGAAGGGGTTCAGAAAAGAGTTGAGAATAAAGTTGCTGGAAGTGGATCTAGTAGTCCATCTGTTAGTAGCGTTAGTAGCGGGGGTGCAAGCAAGTTTCTAATTTTTTTGATTTTTTTAATTATTGGAGGTTATTTTCTTTGGCCAACTGTTACTGATTGTATGGAAAGCGGTTTTTGTAAAACAAGAATAATAGAACCGGTTAAGACTGCTTTTAAACCAGTTGGAGAAACGTTTAGCTTTATTGGCAAGCAGGCAGGAGAAAGTGCTGCTATAATCCGTGGGGAGAAGACTTTTAGTTGGGAGGGAGATGTTGAAGAAAGAAAAAAAGCAGGCATTTGGTTTGAAGGAGGAAAAACTTATGGAATAACTTTATCTGAGACTGAGTCTGGAGTTGTTGAAACTTTAAGCGGAGAGTTTGGAGCAGTTATTGATGTTGTTGTTGGAAAAATTGATGAGAACTTAAAAGAAATAGAAGCGAATATTGGTTGCAGTTTAGAAGAACATGAAGGAATTATAAGAGGAAATCCAGAAGGAAAATTAATTTTAGATAATCCCTATCCTGAAGATGAGAGAACATATAGAGGAAGTGATTGTGTTTTTACCGAAGATCCAAATGTTTTAATAAAGAAAAAAGTGGATAAAGATCAGGTTTATTTTTTGAGTAAAGTTATTTTTAATTTAAATTATTCCTTAAATCCTGAAGTTTATTTGCCTGTGTTTGTTATACCGAAGAAGGAGATTTATGATGAATTTAGAGGAAGACCAGATGAAGCTTTTAAAGAACTAGCATTTGGACAATATAAAGAGTATAGTTCAGATGTAAGATCTGGGGGGATTAAATCAACTATGATTTATATGGCCAATGTGGGAGTTGTTATGAGACTTGTTAATCAACCACTTGGGCTAAATGTAGATCAAATTTTCGGAGTACAATTCAGAAATAAAGATATAAAAAATAAAGCTAGTTTTAAGGGATTTGTTTTTACACTTCCAGATGGTCTAAATATTGGGGGGAGTGCAAAAGTTAGTGGAGGGGATGTTTGTGATTACTTTGAACCTGTTGGTACAAGGAGTTATAAATTTAAAGAAGAGTTCTTTGATAGAATAAGCAAACAGTTGAATACGATAGATGGAGAGACAGACTTGTTCCTATGTAAAGTTGATATTGATAATGCATTTTCAGAAGCTTCTGAAGAATTGGCTAATCTTGGAGATATTGAAGGTAAGCTAAGTTATGACTATACTATCAGTGAAGAAGTTACCATAAGTAATTAGAAAGTTTTTTATATATTCTATAGTATATTAAAGTCTATATGTTCAAGTATAAACCTTTGATGGTTCTATTAGCATTGTTATTTGTAGTTGGTGCGAGTTGCGATAGGAGTACTTTTTTTGGAAGTAAATCTGAAACTACTGAAGAAGATATTTTTTCTGGAATTCAAGGATTAGAACTTAGTTTTATGGAAGGAGCACCACCAAATGAGGTTTATCAAGATACCAGTTTTGATATTTTTGTTGAATTACATAATCAAAATGCATTAGATGTTAAACGTGGAACAATTAAGTTATCTATTCCTTATCTTTTTGAAGTTAGTGATAAAACAAAAACAATAGATACCATGATGGGGAAGGAAACTTATCCTGGTGGAGAGACTGAGATTATTGAATGGACCGGAGTTAAAGTTAAAGGTACAACTGTTAGGAAAGATACTAGGCAGACTGCAAATGTACAGGTTTGTTATGCGGGGGATTTGGAAGCTCAGCCAATGGTTTGTGTTAGACCAAGACCTGGAAGTGATGGAATTATAGAAGGAGAATGTAATATTGGTAAAAAAAGTTTATCTGGTGGACAAGGGGCGCCGATTGCAGTTACTTCTGTTACGGAAACTGTTTTGAAAGAAAGTGATAATACTAATACAATGGTGTTTAGATTTGAAGTGGAGGATGTTGGTGGAGGAAAAGTTATTGATGTTGGAGAAGTTAATGATTGTAGTATTAGTGCGAAGGATAAAACTAAAGCAGAAATTATTATAGAAAAAGTAACTTGGTTGGGAAGTGAAACAGGATTTGAGTGTGAAGGTGGAAAAGAAGAGAAAGATAAAGTAATAATGTTGAATGGAAAAGGAGTCTTTAAGTGTACTAGTCCTGCTATTTCAAATGATGAACATTATTCGTTACCTTTATATATTAAAATGAATTATGGATATGTAAAAAGTATAAATAAAGGCTTTACACTAAAAAAAGATATATTTTATGCTGATTAAAAAAGGAGGTAAAAAAATGAGGAAATATGCTCTAGGAGTTGTACTTCTAATTGTTGTTTTATTAGTTAGTGGTCAAGAGGGTTGTCAAACTGGTGGAGAAACTGTTGGTACTGGACCTTATGTTGGAGGTAATGATGGTTTGAGCATTGTTTTTTTAGAAGATGCTCCTCCTGCAAGCGGTAATTTTCAAGGCGAATCTATTCCATTAGAAGTTGAATTAACTAATAATGGAGAGAAAGAGATTGCAACAGGTAGTGCTTATATTAAACTGATTGGAGCTATAACTAGTAATTCTTTTACTACAACTAAAACTACTGCTACAAATACTGGTGCAATATCTGCGATAAGAGATGCTAGCGATGTTTCGGATAATGATTTTGTTAATTTAGGAACTGCAACTTTAAATGATGCTATTGGTGCAAGTTGGAGTCCACTTATCAAGGCGCAACTTTGTTATCCTTATGAAACTAATATACAGATAGATAACCTTTGTGTGCCAGGAGATAACAGAGAAACAGGAACTAAAGAATGTGAGATAGATAGTGCTAAAAATTTAGTTGCAAAAGGAGACGTAAGTGCTGCTCCTGTTCAAGTAACAAGCATAGTTGAAAGCAGAGCTAGCGATGGAATAAGAATAACAATGGATATAGAAAACCAAGGGAATGGCTATGTTTTAGACCCAAGTAAAACTTGTGATTCTGTAACTGGTGTTGTTGACAGAGAAGACTATGTGGTTGTTGTAAATATACCTGGAGACGTTTGGACATGCAACTATAAAGATGCTGCAGCAAAGACAGTTGAGCTTAGAGATAACAGTGGAAGACTGAGATGTAGTAAATCCATAGGTGGAACTGGTAGGGCTTATAATGACAGATTCGTAGCAACTTTAAGTTACAAGTATGTAGATACAGTTTCTAAATCTATTGTGATAGAAACCAATAGTAATTAAATACCTTTTTCTTTTTTTTATTTTATTATGAACGACTATATTAAATGTAATGTGGACTTACATATGCATGGGTTGTATTCTATGGCTGTTAGTAGCAAGATGATTCCTAAAGTTATTGCTGAACAAGCACCATTAAAAGGATTAGATGTTGTTGGGAGTTCTGATATCTTAAATGGCAGATGGGTTAAATTAGTTAAAGAACAATTAAAACAAAATGGAGATGAATTATTAGAAGCGGATAATGGAACTAACTTTATTTTACAAACAGAAATTGAAGATATTAATCGAGTACACCATATAATTTTATTTCCTAGTTTTTCTAAGGTGGAAGAAATTAAAGAAAAATTAAAAAATAAATGTAAAAATTTTGATACAGATGGAAGACCTAAAATATGGATTAATGGAGAAGAATTAGTTGAAGCTTGTAGTGAATCAGAATGTTTAGTTGGATTTGCCCATGCGTTTACTCCTTATTTTGGTTTGTTCAGTAAATTTAACTCTTATAAGGAATGTTATGGAGATAAATGGAGTAAGATTCATTTTTTAGAATTGGGATTAAGTGCAGATACTAATATGGCAGATAGAATTTCTGAATTACATAATTTAACTTTTACTTCTAATAGTGATGCTCATAGCCCATGGCCAAATAAGCTAGGAAGAGAGTTTAATACTTTCAAAATAAAAGAAATGAGTTTTGATGAAATTGTTAAAGCTTTGAAAAGAGAAAATGGGAGAAAATGTATCTTAAATGTGGGTTTTAATCCTTTAGAAGGAAAATATCATAAAACTAGATGTACAGGTTGTCTAAGTTTTTTTGATCCTAAGGAAGCTGAAAAAATTGGTTGGAAATGTTCTAATTGTAGAAAATCTATTAAAAAAGGTGTTGATTTTAGAATTGAGGAATTATCTGACTTAGATTTTAATAAACATCCAGAACATAGACCTGAATATAAACATATAATTCCCTTGAGTGAAATTATTGCTTTATCTTTGGATATTAAAAATACTTGGTCTGTTAAAGTTCAGAATACTTGGAAAGAATTTATAAATAAATTTGGAAATGAGACAAATATCTTATTAAATATTGATATTAATAAATTAAAAAATTTTAATGAAAAAATTGGAAACTTTATTGAATTGTTTAGAGAAGAAAAAATTGAATATGTTCCTGGGGGGGCAGGAGTATATGGAAAATTATTGAAACCGGGAGAGAAATTCAAAGAAGAAGTTAGAGAACAGAAAAAACTAAATGAGTTTTAACCTATATAATTCATTCCAGGTTCTTTTCGGAAAGGGATTTTATTTGAAAATTTCTTAATTTCATTGGATATATTTTTTTCTTCTATGGACATTTCTTTTATTTCTCTGTCTAAACCTTTTGTATCTACCTTAATCGAGAACAAGTTGTTTAAAGTTAGTATAACTTTTTTTGCTCCTTTTAATCCTAAATAACTTGGATGACCAAATGTTTCTGCTAAAAAAGAAATTGCGGGTATTTTTCTTTCTTTGCTTAATCCTAATAACAATCCAGAAACTCCGATTATTGGACCTACAACGCCGTAGATTTTTTCATTTGTATTTGAGCTTCTGTATTTTTTAATTAGTTTTTTATCATTACCTGTTACAAAAACCCTCGGCTTTTCTGGAATACTTGGCAAACCTATACCCCCAATAGTAACTATTTCTGTTCCACCTAACTCTTGGAAAATATCTAATATTTTTTCACAGAAAGCATGGCAACTTTTTTCCTCTAATGGTTGAATATCTCCACATAATAATACTAACGAATGTTTTTTTGTGTTTTTATAATAAAGTTCTATTTTAGGCAGTTCAACTAAGTTTTCTTCATTGACAAATACTGAGTTTGGGAAAACTTCTGATTTTATTTCCATAAATTTTTCTGCTTTTAAACTTTCTACCATAAAATCTACGGTAATCTTGCCAACATTCCCCATTCCAGGCAGACCCTCTATTAAAATTGGATTTTTTAGTTTTGGGTTACTTAGTTTCTTTATTTTGAACATTTTTTTTGTACTCTCTCCTATATTTTCCAAAACGATCTTCAGGAGAATATTTAGCGGGTTTTGGACTTATTGTTTTTGTTTTGCAGTTTGAACAAGTTTTTTTCAAAGTATAATTATTGCACTTTGGGCAAATAAGTATATTTTTTTTCATTTCTTTATAAGTTCTGCTTTTCCTTTACTCTTGAAATCTAAAACAACTAACTTTTCAATCTTTTCTATTTCTTTTTCTGCTTCTTTGTAGTTTGTTGAAGTTATTGTTAATCTGTAGTTTGGAGCTCCTGCATAAAGGATATCACATTTTAAATTGTCTTTTGTGATTAATTCATTTACTTTTTTAAGCATCTTTTTTATTTCTTCTATTCCATTTGGTAAAGAAGATATGAGTTTTAATGTTGCGCTTATTTTAACTTCTTTTGGTTTTATTTTTGATTTTATTAGATTTATTAAAGACCCTTGCAAGACTGGATCTAAGCTTAAGAATTTTAAAACATTCTCATCCTTTACTATCTCTTGGAATGCATCATTTAATGTTCCAAATTCATCTACTAGCTTATAACCTATTTGTTCATAAGCATCTTTTATTGTGAGATTTTTTTGTTTTGCTAAACTTTCTAATATTTTTTCTGACCTTTGCTCTTGTTTATACTCTTTATTTTTGTTTATTCTTTGTGCTTGGTTGACTCTTCTTAAAGATAAATCAATGTGATTTCTTTCTTCGTTGATCTTTAATACTTTACAAATAATTTTTTTTCCTTCTTTTACAAAATCTCTAATGTTCCTAATTCTACCAGGAGAAACTTCGGATATTTGAACAACACCTTCCTTGTCTTTATATTCATCTAAATCGACAAAGACACAATTGGGTAGAATTTTTTTAATTGTGCATATTAATATTTCATTCTCTTCTGGGAATCCTGGTTTTTTATAAAACATATTTCTATTCAAGAACCTCCAAGATCCTTGCTTTTATCTTTCCTTTTCCCCCAGTTGGTTCTGTAATTGGGGTTCCGCAGACTAAGCATTTGATTATGGAAGAGGGTTTCCCAAATGTAATTTGCTCATTTTTGCATTTGTTGCATCTAAGCTTTACAAATTTTGAATTTGGTTCTAAATTTTTCATTCTTGTTCTATTTTTCTGGATCTAATTCCACTCTTTTGAATTTTTGATTTTTTGCATATTGAACATGTGTATTTAATATTAGATTTCTTTGATGTTTTTGCTCCTGTTCTCTTAGGTTTTGAAGGTTTAGAACCCCATCTATTCTTATTTCCGGTTCCAGGGACTGAACGTTTTGTGGCTCTTTTGATAGAACCACGTTTTAAACTTCCTCTCTTACTACCAGATTTTACTTGAGATATTTTTTGCTGAGTATGCTTCCTGCAAAATGGGCAATATCTTTTTGTAGTTTTTTTTAATTTCATTTTACTTCTATCTTTTCTGCTCTTTTCTTTTTTATTAGTATTTCTGAAATCTCAAAAGGTAAAGCTGCAATATCTTCTTTTTCAAAGGGTCCATAAGAATTGTTATTATTTCCTATGAACTTTGGAACAGCTGCTAAAAACCTTACTAAGACGTTATTTCCTTGCGTAATATCTGTTTTTAATGTTTTCGCTTTAAGTTCTGGGTGTTTTCCTTGTAGTAAATTGAATAGAATACCTTCTCTTGAGTCTTTTATGTTTTCCTTTATTTTTTCATATAAATCCCTTTCTTCTGGTAATAACGAACCAGTAATCTTATTTTTTGAGTCATTTCTCGCGGAGAATAATGCATTTTCTAGTATTTTACGCTCTCTCCTTTCATATAAATCCTTAATTATTTTTCTTACATTTTCTAATTGTTTCTCAGTTTTTCGAGTTTCAGAGGAGAAAAGAGAATCCTTTGATTTTTGGGACTGAAGAATTAATGTTTTTTCTTCTAAATATTTTAAAAATTTATTAAAAAAGTCTTTATCTAGCGTTTGTATTTCCTTTCTTATTTTTTCTTTCTGTAAGAGTTCAAAGAGGGTTTCATAGGTAATCACTTCTGTCATACTTATTTTTTGAATAGAAGGTTTAAAATAAATTTATATCCTTGAGTAGATATATTAGAAAAATTTAAATTCTTTCTATTATATTTAGTTGTTATGAAGTGCTATATTTACTTATTTAGACATGGAGAAACTTATTATAACCTAGGGGGGATTGGAAAAAATAAAAAGTTTACAGGATGGAAGGATTCTAAACTAAGTCCTAAAGGTATTAAAAGCGCTAATAAAATCGCTAGAAAACTTAAAAATATTAAATTCCAAATTGCTTTTCAAACTAGATTGAGTAGGAGTAAAGATACTTTAAAAGAAGTTTTGAAATACCATCCTGAGTGTAAAAAAATTATAAATGATGATAGAATGATTGAAAGAAACTATGGAACTTTACAAGGGCACACACACAAAGCAATTATAAAAAAATATGGGATGGAAAAATTTAGACAGTGGCATAGGAGTTATGATATTGCTCCTCCTAAGGGTGAAAGTATAAAAATGGTTGAAAAAAGAGTTAAAAGTTTTATTAAAGATTTATTAAAATTAATAAAAAAAGAGAAAGTTAATGTGGTTATTTCTGCTCATGGGAATTCTATGAGGCCCTTTAGGAGATATTTTGAAAAATTAAATATTAAGGAAATGATTTCTTTAGAAAACCCCTATGATGATTATTTTAGGTACAGTGTAAATGTATAAGATCAAAGAAAAACCAGAGGATTTCATTGTAAAAGAAACTATAAAATTAAATAAAAAGAAAAATGGGGAATATGGTTATTTTTTACTAAGAAAAAAAGATTGGAATACGTTAGATGTTTTAAAAAAAATTTCTAAATATTTAAAGATAAAGGAGAATAGATTAGGGTATGCAGGATTAAAAGATAAAGTTGCTGTAACAGAACAATATATTTCTATTAGGGGGATTAAGAATTTAAAATTTAAATTAAAAGATATTGAGATTAAAAAAATTGGAGAAGGGGATGAGCCAATAAAATTAGGTGGCTTGAAAGGAAATAAATTTAACATTATTGTTCGGAATCTAAACAATAAAAAAAAATTAAAGATAACTAAAATTGAGAATTATTTTGATAAACAAAGATTTGGCAATAAAAATATTAAGGTTGGATTGGCTTTGTTAAAAAGAGATTATAAGAAATTATGTGGATTATTGAAAGTAAAAAATAAAGAAGAAGTTTTTAGATTCGATAGAAAAATATTAAGGTTTTCTCTAAATTCTTATCAAAGTTATATTTTTAATGAAGCTTTAGAAGAATGCATTAAAAAAAAGATTAAAGTTAAGAAACTCCCTTTAATCCATTTTGACACAGAATTTAAAAATAAAATTATAGAAAATATCTATCAAAAACTGCTTAAGAAAGATAAAATTGGAAGAAAAGATTTCTTGTTTAGAGAAATGCCTTTTTTAGTAAGTGAGAGTGTTGATAGAAACACTTTTACTAAAGTTATGGATTTTAAGTATAGATATGGGAAAGATGAGCTTAACAAAAGAAAACTAAAAGCGGTTTTGAGTTTTTATTTGGATAAAGGCAGTTATGGCACACTAGTCGTTAAAAAACTATTTTCTTAACAAAAGATTTATATTGCTAAATACTTACTTTTAGATTATATGGATATTAATGAGGCGTTTAAAAGAAGAATTGAGGAAATAAAAGACTTTGGAGAAGAAGATGTTGCTAAGGAAAAATTTGCTGAATTGTGGTTGTTGTTTAGTAAAACTAATAAAGAATTTTTAAAAAATGAAGTTATTGAAAATATTCAAGACTTAAGAGCAAAGATTGAAATTACTGGAATTAAAAACAAACTTGAAGAAGCAGAAAAAAAAGAAAGAAAAATAAAAAAAGTAGATAACTTTAATGATCTTTGTAATCTTATGAAATATTCTAAATTTGATGAGGCCATAAAGAAGTTTAATGAAAGAAGAAAATAAAGAAAGATGGGTTTTATTTTTAATATTTTTAGTAGTTCTTGGTAGTAGGTTGTATTTTGTTTTTCAAACACCTTATTTTAATGATGAAGCTTATTTGGATTACAGAATTATTACTAACATAGCTGAAACTGGTAAACCTTTTTTTTATGATAGCCTAAGTTATAATGGAAGAGACTTGTTGTACTCTCCTGTATTTCATTATATACTTGCATTTTTTAATTTACTTTTGCCTCTGAATTTTGTTTTAAAAGTTATACCTAGCATATTTATTTCATTATTAGTTTTTGTTGTTTATTGGTTAAGCAGTTTATTAGTAAAAGAAAAGAATCTGGCATTATTCGCTTCTTTATTATCTGGGTTTATCCCAATTATTTTTATAAATACTTTAAATAACATATCAGTCTATACACTTGTCTTACCTCTTACTTTTTATTTATTGTATTTATTATTAAAGGTAAAAGGGAAAAAAGACATTTGGAAATTTATTACACTTAGTTTTGTTTTAGCTTTGTTGCATCCTTCTGCTTTCTTCTTTTTGTTAACTGTTTTATTTTTTATGATATTAATGGTTAGTGAGGGATTTGAAGTTGCTAAGATAAAAAAAGAATTAATACTTTTTTCTGTTTTTGTGATTTTATTTATTGAATTTTTAATTTATAAAAAAGCATTTATTGTTCATGGAATAGACATCGTAAGAACAAATGTTCCTACTCAAGTGCTAGCTAATTATTTTGATTTTAGTTTTTTAGATGTTGTTTTAAAAATAGGGATTTTGCTGATTATTTTAGGTCTTAGCGGAATTATTTTTGGATGGGTAAGAAAGAGAGAGGAAATATATTTGTTAGGTTCTTTAATCCTATCTATACTTATACTATCTGGTTTAAAATTAATTAGGCTGGAAGTTGGATTAATGTTCCTTGGAACAGCATTAGTTATTGTTTCCTGTGTAAGTTTTGAAATTTTGTTAAAATATTTGGATAAAACAAGATTGGCAAAACGTAAAAATTTGGTTATATTTTCATTTGTTTTTATTCTAATATTCTCTTTAGTTTTACCTAGTTTTATTGGTGCTTCTAAAAACATAGATTATGAGACCCCAACAAATTATGAAATTTTGGTTTTAAATTGGATTAAAGAAAATGCATTGCCAGATATTACAATTTTGGCGCCAATTGAAAAAGGACATCTTATTACTGCGTTAGCGGGAAAAAGAAATGTTATTGATTCTAACTTTTTATTAGCTCCAGAAACTTCAGAAAGATACAAGGATGTAAATACTATTTATACTTCAAGATCAGAGGTTAAGGCTTTAGAGTTAATACGAAAACATAATGTAGATTATATTTTAATTCCTATAGAAACAGAATTAAATACAGGAAAGGGGAGTTGGTTAAATGATGAAGGATGCTTCGAGGGAGTCTTTTTTGGAACTCCAAAAGTTTACAAAGTTATATGCTAGTAAATACTTTTTACTGGTGATGCTTGTACTTTGTTTAGTCGTACTTATTTTACCGAATTTATTGAGGAATAATCCCTTTTCAATTGGGGAGGAAAGCTTCTATCATTTAAGAATTGCTAAAGACATTCTTTCTGATGGTTTTTTACAATATGATGAACTGAGTTTTTCTGGGAGAGATACTTTTTTAGAAAGAGGATTGAGTTATAGTATCGCAAGTGTTAGTTTTATTACTAAGATTAGTGTGGAAACCTCTGCAAAAATCTTATTTTTATTATTAGGGCTTTTTGCTGTTTATTTACTTCATCTGATTTTTAAATTATTAAATTTAAAAGAAGGGTTGTTTGCATTGCCTGTGTTAATCATTTCTCCTGCTTTCATTTATCTTTTTACTGTTATAAACCGGTATGCTGTCTCTTTTATACTTCTTTTGCTGCTTGTTTATTTCTTTTTGAAGAAAAGATATTATTTGAGCGGATTTTTTTTATTATTAATGCCCCTTTTTAGTTATGCGTTTACTTCTTTTATTTTGATTAGTGGTTTGTTTTACTTTCTTTATAAGAAAAAAAGTAAACTGCTTTTGATATTTTTATTTTTAATATTACTCGTTTGGATATTTACTCTTAAAGGATTTAATTTGGAATTTATCTCTGATCTTGGGGGGGATTTAGGACTAAGTATTTTTGGAATTTTTATTGTCTTCGTAGGATTGGGATTTTTTTGGAAGAAAAAGAGATTCATTTCTCTATACCTGCTATGTTTAATTTTATTTATATTTTATTTAAAGCTTTACTGGATGATTTTTATATTGAACATTCCCTTTTGCTTATTAATTGCTTATAGTTTTACTAATCTTTTAAATATAAAATGGGAAAGTGAATTAATAAAAGAGCTTACTATACTGCTTTTAATTTGTGGTTTATTACTCTCTGGATTTTCTTTTGTTAAATCTCTTAGTGATGCAGAACCTACTGAGGAAATTTTTGATACCTTGAGTTTAATACCACGAGGTAGTGTTGTTCTTTCTATCCCTAAAAATGGGTATTGGATAAATTATGCTGGAATGAAGAATGTAGTTGATGAATTTGTATGGTTTACTGATTTTGAAGAGAGAAATAACGATATTGAGACTTTATTTTGGACCGAAAATTTAAATGAAGTTGTCTCTGTGCTAGATAAATACAATGTGGATTATATATTGTTAGGTTCTGTTGCAAAACATAAAATTTTAGCGAAAGACGAAGAGGGAATTTTATTCTTTTTGAAGTATAGTGATAAATTTAAGAAACTTAAAGAAGGAAATATAGAACTGTGGAGATATGTTAGAGAATAGAAAAATATATAATATAACTTAAGTATATTCTCTTTATGCTTTGGAACATTTTTACTTATGTTACAGTTTATTTTGGTTTATTTACAGGAATCTTTTTTTTGTTCACTTTTTTTGAGAATATGGGGGGATTGAAAGAAAGAAAAGCTAAAAGATTTCCTAAGGTTACAATCATTGTTCCTGCTTATAATGAGGAAACTACATTAAAAGGAACTGTTTACTCTTTATTAAATCTTGATTATCCTAAAGATAAATTGGAAATTATTGTTGTTGATGATGGAAGTAAAGATAGCACTTATGAAGTTGCTAAACAATTTATAAAAAAAGGCGTTAAGGTTTTTACCAAGGAAAATGGGGGCAAAGCAACTGCTTTAAATTTTGCATTAACTAAAAGTACTGGGGAATTAGTTGGTTGTTTGGATGCTGATAGTTTTGTTACTAGCAGTGCTTTGAAAAAAATGGTCGGTTATTTTGAAGATCCAGAGATTATGGCGGTTACTCCTTCTATTAAAGTTTGGAAAGATAATTGTTTGTTGCAGAAAATGCAAAAAGTAGAGTATTTAATGGGGGTTTTCTTGAGAAAAGCTTTTGCCTATTTGGACAGTATACATGTTACTCCTGGGCCTTTTACGATTTATAGAAAATGGTTTTTTGATAAGTATGGGGGATATGATGTTGGAAATTTAACAGAGGATATTGAAGTTGCTTTGAGAATACAAAGACATGGTTTTAGCATCGAGAATGTTATGGATGCTAATGTTTATACTATAAGCCCAAACAAGTTTAAATCATTATTGAGACAAAGAAACAGATGGTATATTGGATTTTTGACTAATGTGTTTAATTATAAAGATTTATTTGGATTGAAACATGGAAACTTAGGAATTTTGGTCCTGCCAAGCGCTTTTATCTCTATTGCTTTAAGTATAATACTATTCTTATACACTCTCGGAAATCTTTTGAATCATTCTTTTAAGAACCTTATTAATTTTTACAATGTGGGATTTGATATTACTCCCTTTTTTACAAATTCCCAGAATTTTTATTGGGATTTTAGTCCTTTAAGAATATTAGCTCTTTTGTCCTTGCTTACAGGAATATTAATGATTACCTTAACTAAAAAATATTCAAGAGAAGAGTCCAAAATTGGATTTGCTTACTTTTTATATCTAATAGCTTATTGGATATTTTTTGCTTTTTGGTGGATTATTGCCATTAGTTTAAAAACACTTAAGAGGCAAGTTTCATGGTGAGATAAATGGATACAAATAGAAAAAAGATAAATAAGTTAAAGGTCTTTAGTATTTTGATTACTACTACTTTTGTTTTTGCTCTAGGAATATTTTTTGGACATATGATTAACACTTCACAACTTAATAATATCATGGAATTCCAGCAGGATTTAAGGACACAGACCTTAAGTTTAGAGTTACAATATGCGTTAGCGAGTCAAGAGCTTTGTGTTGGAACTAATTGGAATCTGGTGGGAAATGAATTATACAATATGGGTGAAATGCTTGCTAATATGGAATCTTCTTTGGGAAAATTGGATGAAGATGTTCTCAAATTAAAAGAATATTATTCTTTACTTGAAGTAAAACATTGGTTATTTCTAAAAAATGTTAAAGAAAAATGTAAGTCTAATACTCCTATTATTTTGTATTTTTATTCTAATCTTGGTGATTGTGACGATTGTGAAAAACAGGGTTATATTTTGACTTACTTAAAAAAGAAAAATCCTGAATTAAATATCTTTTCTTTTGATATCAATACTGATAATATTGCTATAGAAGGGTTAAAAGATTTATTTGGATTAAAAGGTAAAAATCTACCGCTTCTTATTGTTGATGATACTGTCTTAGAAGAGTTTACAGGATTAGAAGAACTCAATAAATTAATTTCTTAAAAATGCAATGTGAAATATGCGGAAAAGAAGGACCTTTATTTATAGTTAAAGTAGAGGGTACTAAGATGGAGGTCTGTAGTAGATGTAGTGTGTTTGGAGAAGTTCTCAAAGAAATTAAAAATGATATTGTTAGGGGTATAACTGAAAATAAAAGGTCTAAAGAAATTAATATTTCTTTTATTAAAAAAAATTGTAGTAAATTAATAAAAGAGAATAGGGAGAAATTAGGCTTGAAGCAAGAAGAATTAGCCAATGAACTGAACTTAAAAGAAAGCATCATCCATAAAATTGAGAGCGGAGCAATTGAACCAGATATGAATTTGGCCAGAAAGCTTGAAAAATTTTTCAAGATAAAATTAGTTGATAGCTATGTAGAAAAAAAAGATAATTCTAAAATTGAAGAGACAAAAGAAATGACTATTGGAGATTTATTGAAAGAAAAAGATTAAATACTATTTTTTATTTTTATATTATATGGAAACCAAGTCAATTAATTATGTTCTCTTTATTGTAGTTTTTGTTTTAGCTCTAAATTTGGTTTATCCTTTAGGGAGAGCGTATGGTAAATTAACCTTTGGGGATCTTGGATGCGAAATTAATGGAGCTTATGTTGATGATGCAAATTTATGCTGTCATGAAATGGGGAGATTTCCGGGTTGTTTTGATAATAAATGCGATTCAGATAATTATCAAATAGTTGCTAATAAACAAATGTTTAGATATTGCAAAGCGAGCGGTTATGATGTTAGATATTAATAACGATAAACTTACGGTAGTTTTGTTAATAGTAATTGCACTACTTGGAATCTTAAACTTAAACAAAGATATGGTTGGTATGAATGTTTTAGAATTGGGATTAGAGGATAGGAACTTTGAAATTAAAGATAATGTAATAAATTTAAACTCTTTGACTTTAAAACAGAAAATTGGACAAATGATTTTTACTTTAGCTAAACCTGAAAATAAAGATTTATTACAAGAAATGAATGTAGGAGGGATTTATTTCTGGAAAAAAAATACTGAGAATACATATAGTAATGATATCCGGTACTTTCAAGAAAACATGGAAATTCCATTTTTTGTAGGAGTGGATTTAGAAGGATGCTGGAATCCTTTCGAAGATTTTTATAAGTTTCCTATGTTTAAAGAAATTAAAGATGAAAATGAAGCTTATGAATTAGGAAAAGAACAAGGACTATTGCTTAAAAAATTAGGGTTTAATATTAATTTTTCACCTGTTGTTGATAGAGAAGATAAAATATGGAAATGCAGAAGCTTTGAAGGGGATATTGAAAGAAAAGCTGCTTATTATGTAAGGGGGCTGCAAAATCAAGGAATTATTGCTACTGCTAAACACTATCCTGGAAAAACTTTAATTGGAAAAGATCCGCACAAAGATATAGAGTTTACAATTATTAATGAGGATGATTTAAAGCCTTTCGAATGGACGATCAAAAGTGGAGTTAAGGCAGTTATGATAAATCATTTGATTTCTAGAGGGGCTGCGGATTCTGAATATAAACCAAGTGTTGTTAGTAAAAGCGTTATTAGCGGATTAAAAAAAGATTTTACTGGTCTTGTTTTAACAGATGAAGTAAGAATGGCAGGTTTGAAGGATTTTTATGGTGATGAAAGACGAATGTATGTAGATTTAGTTAATGCGGGTAATGATGTAATATTAGACTTTAATGCTGAGCCTTGGCATATATATAAAATTGTTGCAATTATAGAAAATGCAATAAATCTAGGAGAAATAAAAGAGGATAGAATAGATGATGCAGTTACTAACATATTAAAAACTAAAGGGTTCAAGGTTGTAAAACGAAAGCTTTAAAAATTGAAATTAAGGGAATTTAGTCTATGGAATTAAACATAAAAGAAGATACTAAAGAGAAAATAAAGTTTGAGATAATCGGAGAGGGACATACTTTTTCAAATCCCCTGTCTAAAGAGTTATGGAATGATAGCCATGTTAAAACTTCAGGTTATAGTATTAAACACTCTTTAATAAGTAATCCTGTTTTTATTGTTGAAACTGATGGTAGTGAGAAACCAAAAGATGCTTTAAAAAAAGCAGCTACAAGATTAGAAAAAAAAATGAGTGAAATGCTGACTAAGTTTAAGTCTTTAAAATAAAAACTTTTTTATTATAGGAGTGTTTTTCTCTGAAGATGATTAATTGGAAAAAAATATGGTATTTTATATGGAAGGAAGATAGTTTTGCTAGTTGGTTAGTGAATATTTTATTGGCGATAATTATTGTAAAATTTCTTATTTATCCAGGATTAGGACTGCTGTTTAATACAGATTTTCCTGTTGTTGCTGTTGTTAGTTGCAGTATGGAACATAAACTTACTAACTGTGGAGATATTAATAAAGAAAAAGATTTATGCGGTATGGGTGATTTAAAATATGATAAAATTGATTTTGCTAATTTCTGGGAAAGTTGCGGAAATTGGTATGAAGATAAGAATATAACTAAAAATATGTTTTCTGGATTTTCTTTTGTTAATGGATTTAATAAAGGGGATATAATGGTGCTTATAGGAACTGAGAACATTAATGTAGGAGATGTAATTGTTTTTGACTCTGGTCTTGGTGGAGCACCTATAATACATAGAATTGTTGGAGTTAATGATGATGGAAGTTTAATGACTAAAGGAGACCATAATATCGATCAAATGTTCTTTGAGAGAAACATTAATAAAGATAAGGTCTATGGAAAAGCTATCTTGAAAATCCCTTATTTGGGATGGGTAAAGGTAATATTTAATGATTTTATAGGGGGAATATTAAAATAGAATTTTGTATTCATTGTGGAGGACTATTATTGCCTGGTAAGAATAAAAAAAACTTAGTTTGTGCTAGCTGTGGTAAGAGTAGCAAGACTAAGATTAATGTTGTTGTTAAGGAGGAAGTTATAGAAGAGAAAGAATTAGAGGTAGTTGATAAGGATTATGATGTTAATCCGGAAGTAGAAGAAGAGTGTCCTAAATGTGAAAACAGAAAAGCTAGATTCTGGACATTACAGACGAGAGCAGGGGATGAGGCTGAAACTAGGTTCTTTGAGTGTACTAAATGCAAACATAGGTGGAGAGAGTATTAGTCGGAAAGTTTTTATATAAGTTTTAATTACTATTTTGTAATATGGTAGAAGGAGCGATATCTTTAACTATTGAACCTGTAATAGTTTTAGGAGTTATTCTTGGATTGTATGAACTTATATTAATTCATAGAGATGAAAATTTTAGGGGAAGTCATTGGTTTGGGCATGGAATTCATGCAGTTGTAATTATGGTGATTGCATTATTTGCGGTTTTTAATTGGGCTTATTTTTTACAAATTACAGGATTAGGGACTAAAAACATACCGCTTATTAGTAATGTCTTGGTCGGGAGAATTGCTATTGGGGTCATTTTAAATTTTAAAATGCATGCTGTAAGTGCGGTTGTAAAAGGAAGGGCTTTTGCAGGCGGCGTAAGCGGAGGAATGGCTGAACATTGGACCCATACAATTATTGTTTCTGTATTAGTTGTTACTGCACCTTATTATTGGTCTTTAATATTACCTATGTTGCCTGCTTGGGCAAGATTCTAAAGAATATATATTTTTTAGTATATTAAAGTTTATAAACTAAATGCCATTTTAGAAAAATATGAAACTAACTTTAGCTGAATCCAGATTATTAAAAGAACCTATCAGTATTATTTCTGAACTTGTAAGCGAGGTTAGTTTTAAGATTGATAAAGATAAGTTAGAGATTATAGCAATGGATCCAGCGAATGTTGTTATGATAGTTTTTAAATTATTGAGTAGCGCGTTTGTTGAATATGAGGTTAAGAAAGATGAGGTAATAAGTTTAAGCTTAGATAACTTAAATCAGGTTTTTAGAAGAATAAAGCCCAGTGATACTTTAATATTAGAGCTAGATGAAGAGAAGAATAGATTAAAAATAAGATTAAGGGGCAATAGTAATAGAACTTTTAATTTGAGCTTATTAAGTGCTGATGAAGAAGAGAAAAAGATTCCAGAATTGGAGTTTCCGCTGGTTATTGAAACTAATAGTGAACTTTTTGAAGATGCTATAGAAGATGCAGGGATTGTGGCAGATAGTTTAGCTTTTATTGCAGATAAAAATAAATTTTTAATTCAGGGGACGGGGAATATAAGCGATTCTAAAGTAGAGGTTTTGACTGATGAGGAAACAGAGATCAATGTGGATGGGGAGGATAAGATTGCTGCGAGATATAGTGTTGAGTATTTAAAAAAAATAATTAAGGGCGGGAAATTAGCTGATAGAGTTAAGGTGCAGTTTGGTAAAGATTATCCTCTTAAAGTGGATTATAATTTAATGGATAAACTCGGACTTACTTTTATTTTAGCTCCTAGAGTTAGCAATGACTGAATCCTTTTAGGAAAAGCATTCATGTAAAATATCCTATAAAATGACTGAAGAAAAAGATTTTGATAAGATTTTTAATAAATTTAAATCTGGAGTTTATGTTGTTACTACGATTCTAGATGATGTAAAATATGGATGGACTACTAGTTGGGTGAGTAAAGTAAGTTTTAATCCTAAATTGGTTATGGTTAGTATAGGCAAAAATAGAAAAGATCATGAAAAATTTATGGAAGCAGAGGTTTTTGCTATAAATGTATTAGGCGAAGATGGAATTGAAATTGGGAGACACTTTGGTTTGAGTAATGGAGAGAATGTTGATAATTTTGATGGAATTGATACCATAGAATTAGAAACTGGTAGCCCTATTTTAAAAAATATTGTTGGAGCTGTTGATTGTAAGATTGTTAAGACTGTAGATGCTGGAGATCATGTGCTCTTTATTGGTGAAGTTCTTGATTGTATTGTTAAAGATGGAAATAGTTTAGTTTTCAGAAAAGAAGATTTTCCTTAGATTTCTATTCCGTTTTCTATTGCCTCCTTAACTATAGTTGGCTGTTTTTTTAATTTATTAAATTCTTTTGGGGTATAACAAATAAAGTCTACAGGATAGCGCAGTTTCCAGTAATCATACATTTTTGCTCCTCTTTTGAAAAAGTCTAATTTTTTGAATTTTGGGCTTACTATTATTAGGTCTATATCACTATCTTTGTGAGGTATTCCAGAGACCATAGAACCAAAAAAGTACATTTTAGTGATAGGAATATTTTTATTTAAATCTTCTTTAAATATTTTCAATTTTTCTCTTATAGAAGTTTTTTTACCCATTGTATTACTTCCTCTGAAGTTTTAATAAATTTAGAAACTTTTTCTTTTAAATTTAATTCCTGTTTTACATCAGGGTATCTTGAATAAATATATGCCAAAGTTAGTTCTTTAAGTTTTTCTAGTAAATCTTCCGAAATATTAACATCCTTTCCTAATTCTATTAAATCGTGAATTTTTCTTAGTTTTTTTATTTTTTTTAGAGATAATGCTTTTAATGCTTTCTCTGCAGCTTGCTGGCATAAGAATGCTGAAATATCATATCTTTTCCCCTTAAAATTATATTTTGCTGCATCTAAATCGGATTCTGCTTTTTCAATCCAGTTTTTTATGATTTCTTTCATTATTATTTTTGATGATTTTATCCTTTTTATTCTTTTTGGAAATATTTATATAGAAGTTATTCTACTTAATAAGTTATATATATTAACTGTGTAGTAAAAATAAGTTAAATAAGCTTAGTAAGCTTAATAAGTTAAGTTATTACTTGGGAAAAAGAGGATGACTAGAGTAAATATAGAAGTAGATAATGAGTTGCATAAAAAGGCGAAGCTAGCTTCTTTGTTAGAAAATAAAACTTTAATTCAATTTATCAATGAAGCTATTGAGGAGAAGATTAAAAAGAGCCCTTTTGATAAAAGCGCTCGCGGAAAATGAAAATGAACGAAACTTTTTTAGAAAAAAACTTTCATGAAAAAATGAAGATGGAAAAAAGAGGACAAGAAACTTTGAGAAAAAGTTTCAATAAAAGAGGACAGGTGACTATGTTTATTATACTTGGAATTTTAATTGTTATAATTGCTGGAGCTTTATTGTTTGTTAATAGGGATAA
>JAHJRB010000016.1 GCA_018831025.1 Nanobdellota archaeon
ATAACAAAGAACAAATTATAATTAGTACTCTCAGCCTCATACTGTTTATCATCTTTAAGCAACAATCCATTAACCTGAAACTCACTACTCTTCTCTTTTTTATGTACAGATTTAAGGTGTAAAGTCAATTTAGTAAATTCATGGAAAGTATTAGCATGATTCCCAATTAATTTTTTAAGAACTGTTATCTCTCCAGGTTCCAATTCATTAAACTCTTTTAATTCTATTTTGTCTCCGAAATTTATCATTGCAATTCTTTAAAATATTAACTTAAATAAAAACTTTTCTAATTTCTAACCATTATATAACAATATTTATATATCCTACACTTACTTAATAAAATAATGTCTTTACCACCATCAAATCTAAAACGTTTAGGAAGTTTCTTAATTGATATATTAATATTAAACGTCTTTATAACAAAACCTTTATCCTCTTTAATTGAGACAAATATTCCCCAGAATATAACTGATTTATTCACAATGGACTTGGGAAACATTTTCTTCGTAGCCTCCTTAATAAGTTTAATCAATTTTATTTATTGGATTATATTAGAATATAAAATAAAACAAACAATAGGAGCTTTAATATTCAATATCTCAGTAAAATCAGAAACAAAAAGTTTAACATTTTTACAAATATTTATAAGGAACATAACAAAGTTATCATTTTTATTATTAATAATAGATTCTATAGGAATCTTATTTACAAAGAAAAAACAAAGATTCACTGAAAAATTAACAAAGACACTTACAATAGAAAATGGGTAAAATAAAAACAATAATAGTAGTTGTAATAGTGCTTTACTTAATCTCATTACTATCTTCTAAATTAATAACCAGCAACTTTAAAGAAGAAATAATCAGTAATGGCATAGCTATAATAAAAATAGACGGAACAATAGTCCCAACAGAAAGAAACAGCATCCTAGGCACAGGCTATGTAGATTCTGACTCGGTTTTAGCTAACCTAAAAAAAGCAGATGAAAACTCAGGAGTTAAAGCTATTATCTTAGAAATTAACTCCGGCGGAGGTGCTGTAGTAGCCTCAAAAGAAATAGCAGATAAAGTAAGATCTATAAAAAAACCAACAATAGCCCTTATAAGAGAAGTAGGCGCTTCAGGAGCTTATTGGGTTGCCTCCTCAGCAGATGTAGTCATAGCAGATGAATTAAGCATTACCGGCAGTATTTCAGTTGTTGCTTCTTATTTAGAATACTCTGGACTTTTAGATAAATATAATATTACATATGAAAGTTTAACAACAGGGAAATACAAAGATACTGGCTCCCCATTTAAAGAACTAACAAATGAAGAAAGAAATTTATTATTAAAAAAATTAAACATAATCCAGGAAAGATTCATACAAGACATTGCAAGAAACAGAAACATGACTGTAGAAAAAGTTAGAGAACTAGCAACTGGAATGATTTTCTTAGGCATAGAAGCTAAAGAACTCGGTTTAATAGATGAACTTGGAAATAGAGAAACAGCAATAGATAAAGCAAAAGAATTAGCTAATTTAAAAAAAGAGAAAGTTATAGAATACATTAAAAAGCCATCTTTATTGCATATTTTTGACAAATTAACAGCAGAAAGCTTTTATTCTATGGGCCAAGGTCTTGGAGATTCTTTAAAATCTGAAGAAGAATTCAAAATTTTAGCTAAATAAACTAACTACTTCTCGTTCCTCTAAAAAGGATGTTATACATAACTCTAAAAAAATATTTTATATCTGTTTGTATAGGATGTTGTTCTTTCTGCCTCAAATAGTCCATTTCAACAGCTATAGAACCTCCCACTTCTTCTAGATTTTTATAAGCATAAGGAGGACTGACCAATCCAGGTTTAAATTCAAGCGCCATTTCTTTTAATTCTTCTGGATCAACAGACCATTCTTCTTCTGTTCTAGGCCTTATTCCAACAAGTGCCATTTCTCCTTTTAACACATTATAAAACTGAGGCAATTCATCAATCCCATATCTTCTCAGGAATCTTCTGCCGGGAATAATCCTAGGATCCTCAACAATTTTACCCAATGAATCTCTCCCATTTTCCTGAATTAATCTACAACGATCACTACTTGCATCTTTCACCATTGTTCTAATCTTTCTAAAAGTAAATGGTTTTCCATTTTTACCAACTTTTGTAGTAGTATAAAATAAATCCTCTAACATAAAATAACATTAAAAAAAGGCTTTAAAAGCTTTATTTAACCTTAAAATATCTTAAAACTGGTTCTATATTAGGCGCTACATCTTCAGGAAGGTTATTAACATCTATCCACTTAAACTCTCTAGTATCTCTACCTTTCTTAATCTCCCCTTTCCTTTTAGCTAAATAATGGATTAGGATAACATATTCATTATCTCTTGTAAATGCCATAACGCATGGATTTTCTTTTAACTCAACCATAATCCCCAGCTCTTCCTTAACTTCTCTTTTAGCATTTTCTAAAAAATTATTATTATCTAGCTGTTTTCCACCAGGAAATTTCCAAAACTCATCATCCCCATGTTTATCCAGTAATACCTTATTATTTTCAACTATAACAGGTCCAGAAGCTATGGTTACTTTAATTTCCTCATTATCTTTTCCAATTCCTTTATAGTGTGTGAACTACTCCCATCTTACGAAAGGAGACTTCTCGCTTAAAAGAGTTAAAAAACTTACTAAAAAGTCACAAATTACTTTATTTTACCCAATTTATAGCCTTAAACAACAAAATCTTTATATAAGATTAAGGTTTTTCCTTATTTTATCAATAAAGGAGGTTTTTAACAATGAATTTTCAAGATGAAGGAGCACCTGAAGAAGGTGGAGCACCAGCAGAACCTACAGAAGAACCAACTGACGTAGGCGGCGATGACTCCAGCGATGAAGGTGGAGACGAACCTGCACCAGAAGAACCATCAGACGATTCTTCAGATAAAGGTGATATGTAATTTTTTATGGTTTTTTTAAAAAACCTTTTTTTATTTCTTTAACAATAACCCAGCACCTAAAATTCCAGAATTCTTTAATTTACTCCACTGAACATTAACTTTCTTTGGTAAAATACTGTATTTTTGAGCTTCTTTCCTTACAATGCTAATATATTCATTCCCTGCATCTTTTAACCCTCCCACTAAAATCACTACTTCAGGATCAAATGCATTTACTAAGCTTCCAATGCCTATTCCTAACTTCTCAGCAGCATCCCTTAAGATTTTATCTGCTTTTTTATTATTAAGTTTCTTTAACTCCCCAGCTAAATATTCTTTTCCAAAAACAATCCTAGCATCTTTTTTTATTTTTGTTCCGCTAGCCCAATATTCAAGGTCTTTTTCATCCTGAATAATTATATGCCCAATCTCTCCACCATAACCTTGCCCTTTATACAAACTACCATCTATAATTACTCCCCCTCCAATTCCAGTTCCTAAGGTAAGTACAATAAAATTCTTCTTTTTTACTCCATAGACTAATTCAGCTAAAGCAGCACATTTAGCATCATTTTCTATTTCTATTCTAGTTTTGAATTTTTTTTGTAAAAACTTTTTTAAATTAAAGTTTCTAATAGGTAAATTAGGTGGGTTCTTAATAACACCATCTAACAGCGGCCCAGGACTTCCAATTCCAATTCCTTTTATTTTTTCAACACCTTTAGCCTCCTCAATAGCTTTTACTAATTGTTTTAATACAACATTTTTTCCTTCACTAGCCATAGTATCATGCTTTACTAGTCTCAAAATTCTCCTTCCAGACATTAAAGCAGCCCTAATACTAGTTCCTCCAAAATCTACAGCAATTATTTTATTTCCTGCCATATTTATCCTCTAATCTAATAATATCATTAGCCTCATATCTTCCTTTAATGATTTCAAGAACTCTGATTTCTTTTCCCTTAGAAAACAACCTATGTACCTGTCCTTTCCTAATATTTACAACTCCGCCTTTTTTCACTTTAATTTGTTTACTTCCTAACTGCGCGTATCCCTCTGTTAAAAAATACCATAACTCACTTCTTTTCTTATGTTTCTGCAAGCTAAGAACTTGATTTGGTTTAACAATCAAAATCTTCACAGTTGCCTTATCATTAACAACAAAATGTTTTTCTTGACCCCAAGGCTTCTTAACCTCTTTTATCATAACTTTAGAAAATATGTTTTAGCTTATATAATTTTTTATTACAGCATAGAAGTCCATCCACCATCAATAACTAAAGTAGTTCCAGTTACATAGCTAGCTTCTTTACTTACAAGGTAAACAACACCATTAGCAATATCCTCTGGATTTCCAATTCTTTTAATCGGCAACTTCATTAACATTCCTCTCTTAGCTTGTTTACTGCTTAGAATTCCAGTAGTCATAGCAGTTCTAATAATTCCAGGACAAACAGCATTAACTCTAATTCCATATTGTCCCCAATCTCCAGCCAAAGTTTTTGTTAACATTATTATTCCTCCTTTGCTAGCACAATAAGCAGCACTTTGACTAAAACCCATTAAACCAGCTATTGAAGCTACATTAACAATATTCCCTTTACTTCTTTTCAAATAAGGAAAAGCCTCTTTACAGCATAAAAAATATCCACTCAAATTAACTTTAATAATTTTACTCCAGTCTTCTTCACTAAAATTTTCACTCTCTCCAGCCCTATAAATTCCCGCATTATTAACTAAAATATCTATTCTCTTGAAACTTTTTACAGTTTCTTTAATCATATTTTTAATAGATCTACCATCAGAAGTATCAACCATAAGAAACATAGATTTTCTTCTTAAAGATTTAATTTTCTTAACAGTATTTTCTCCATTAATAATATCTCCAACAACAACATCACACCCTTGTTTAGCTAAACTAATCGCAATAGCTTGACCTATACCTCTAGCACCCCCTGTTACTACCGCCACCTTATTTTTTAATTCAAACATACCTTATAATAAACATAATCTAATATATATAATTTATCAAAACAGTTTTATATTACTTTAACTTCTAAATTTTTATGAAAAAACTATTATTTTTATTATTAATAACTTTAATACCTTCAACATTAGCAGTTACATTACAAAAAGACCAAGTAACTAACTATAACGGACATGATATAACAGTTACAGGCTTCCAAGAAGATAAAGTTTTAATCAGAGTAGATGATAGTAGTAATATAATTTCTGAAGGTCAACAAAAAGAAATCAGTGGAGTTAAGATAACAGTAACAGAAATTTTCTTTGCAGATGACTTGTCTACAGTTGATATTGATTTAAGCTTAAGTTACACATGCGGAGACGCTACTTGTGACAATTTTGAAAACTATGAAACTTGCTGCACTGATTGTGGATGTGACCAGTTAACAACTCAAAAATGTGTAGAAAATATTTGTATTACTCCTGAATGCACCTCAGATACTAACTGTAATGATAATAACGAACTAACAGAAGATTACTGTGAAGATTACAAATGTAAATTTAGAAAGATAAGATGTGAAACAAACTTAGACTGCAATGACAACGACCCAGATACAGATGATACTTGTAATAGTGGAAATTGTTTAAATATTCTTAACTATGTTTGTAAATTAGATGAAGATTGTGAAGATTCTAACCCATGCACAACAGAATCTTGTGTAAATAAAGACTGTGTCTACACTACAGATCCAGACTGCGATTATGAACCTCCAGAAAAAGAAGAAACAACAAATAATAATGAAACAATTGAGAAAAAAGGATTTTTATCAAGACTTTTTAGCTGGTTAGCTAATTTATTTTAAAAAAAATAAAAATTAGTTGATTTTTACAACCTTTATTTTGAAAATTAAAACTTTTCCAGCTAAAGGATGATTTAAATCAACTTCAATCTCTTTTTCTTCAACTTTAGTAATTCTAGCAGGAATTTTTCTTCCATCAGGAAGTCCTACCGCCAACATCATTCCTTCTTTTGGTTCTTGATCCGCAGGAAGTTTATCCTTTGGAAATTTTTTAACTAATTGTTCATTCCTAGGACCATATCCTTCCTCAGGCTTTATAGTTACTTCTTTCTCTTCCCCTTCTTCCATGCCTAATACAGCCTCATCAAAACCTTTAATGACTTGTCCTTTTCCAACTTCAAATTCTAAAGGATGACTATGCTCCCCGTGTTTAGAACTATCAAAAACTTCTCCATTCTCTAACTTTCCTTCATACTCAACACCTACTTTATCTCCATCTTTAACTGCCATTTTTTTACTCCCAAAAACAAGTCTTAGAAACTCATTTTTTATAAAAATAAAGAAAATTTAGCCTTTTTTAAGTGTTTTTATTTCTAAGATCTATTTCAGATAACCTTAAAAATTTGTTTATTATACTTAACATATTATGACAGAAGTCTCAGATATCTTAAGATTAAGCAAAGAAGAAATAGATAAACAATTAACAGAAGCCTATAAAAATCAAGACGAAGAGTTTCAAGAAAAATGGGGAAGATTAACAATAGAACTTGGTTGTGACCATGGGCATTGCAACAGCATAGGTGTAAGGGATTATCCAAATTTACCAAAAAGAGATATGAAAAGAGTAAGACTTTCCGCCCTTTATTTAGTTAGAAAATAATTATCTTTTTTTTATCCTATCAATCACAGGAGTTTTCAAAGGATCAACATTATTTAATAACGCTAAATAATAAGCAGTATAATCCGCAACTAACATATGATACAGCATTACTCCTAAATCTACTTTACTTTCTTTAATATTAATTACCTCAAAATCCTCTACATCCGTAACCTCTATCTCATTATGCTCAACTTCAGGAAAAAAGTTTTGAAGCGCATAAACTTTACTTAATTCATTTAGCTGTGTTTTCCAATAATAACCTACACTTCTATAACCAAAATCAGAATATATTACAGGAACTCTCTTAAACAATCCTTTAGCAACTCTCTCAGCTTTCTTCTCATCCTTAAATAGTCTTAAAGCCTTAACAGCTTTTTTCATTTCATTTCTTTTATCTTTAATTAACTTTAATTTAGCTAGAACATTTAAAACCGGAAACAGCCCAAAATACAACATTACTCTACTTGGCATTTTACTAGGAACCCAAATTCTGTTTTTCCATTTTAAATTTTTATTAGAAGTTATTAAAATTATTTTAGCTCTTTTATTTTTTAATTTTCTAAAACATTTTAAAGTTTCTTTAGTCTTTCCGCTATAAGTAATTACAAAAGCTAAAGTTTTATTATTAACAAACTCAGGAATATCATCATTTTTATTTACAATTACAGGAATCTTTAATTCTTTATACAAATATTCTTTAACTATGTCTCCTACTACACCACTAACTCCCATTCCACAAAATAATATATTATCTACCTTAAATCTCCTTAACTCTAAGTTTAAGTTTAAACTAGATTCATAAAAGCCAGCAACTTTACTAAGCAGCCTTAACACAATTCATCACCTTTCCTCTTTTAAAACTTTTAATATTATCAACAGTTTCATCCATTAATCTCAAAATACTTTCTTCACTATTAAACGCATTATGTGGAGTTATAATAACATTATTTAATTTTAATAAGCTAGATTCTAATTTAGCAACCTTACTTTTATGCATAGTTTTTTTCACAAGCACTTCAGGTTCTTCTTTAATCTCTTCTTCATTCTCCAAGACATCTATACCAATTCCTCTTAATTTTTTTTCTTTAAGTGCTTTAGCTAATGCAATTGTATCAACTAATTTTCCTCTGGCAGTATTAATAAACAACGCTCCTTTTTTCATCTTACTTATATTTTTTTTATTCATTAAATATTCTGTATGCTCATTCAATGGACAATGCAAACTTACAATATCTGAATTTCTTAACAAATAATCTAAGCTAACGTATTTTACATTAAAATTCTTAACAACATCATAAGCAATAACATTCATCTCAAAAGCCTTAGCCATCTTAACAACTCTTTTCCCGATTTTTCCAACACCTATAACTCCTAAAGTTTTCCCCTTTAAATCTACTCCAATTAATTCATCCTCATCTTGTTTTCCTTTTCTAAAATCATCCCAGCTTTGGCATATTTTTCTAGACAATGATAGAATAAGCGCAAAAGTATGCTCCGCAACTGTGTTTTCCGCATAATCAGGCACATTACAAACTTTAATTCCTCTTTTTTTACATTCCTCTAAATCAATATGATCATAGCCAGTACTCATAGTTACTATTAATTTTAAATTAGTTAGCTCATCTAAAATTTCTTTATCAACATCAGAATGAACAAAAACAGCTAAAGCATCTATGTCTTTTATTTTTCTTACTTTACTTTTAGTTAATATCTCATCAAAAAACTTTATTTTATTCCCTTTTAGCTTATTTCTCATATAATCTGCTTCCCAGTCCTCTGTTTCAAAAAAAGCTATCTTCATTTTTTAAATATCCTAAATAAAGTATATAGTATCGAAATTGACAAATAAAGTGGTAAAATTACAACTGCTAATAAAAAAAAGAATGGCTCTTCTATTTTTAGCAAAACACTAACAAAATTATGAGCAATAACACTAATAATCCAAGACAGCACAAACAAGCCTAAATTTTTAAAATTTAATAAAAAGAGTTTTTCCCATTTATTTATATTTTTTTTACTAACTTTTTTCCTTTTCACCATTTTAATTCCTCCAGAATTTTTTTTGGATTTTTATTTTTAGTTACTGCACTACTTACAACTACACCTTTAGCTCCTAAATTCTTAGCAACTATAATATCATTTCTATTATGAATTCCAGCTCCAACAAGCACTTTACTTTTTATTTTTTTTACAGCTTTTTCAATTAATCCAGGTTTAGATTCACTAATAGAGACTTTCCCAGCAATTAATTTAGGCAGCTCAATACAAACATAACTAGGTTTTAATTTACTAACTTTTTTCCCTTCTCTTATATTTTTAACAAAAACTAAAGTTTCTAGACCTAAATTTTTACATCTTCTTACACTTTCTTTAATATCTTTAATTCTATGTTCAGAATGATTCAACATTACTCCTTTTCCACCATTAGCTTTTACAGCTTCAGGAATTACATATCCAGTATTTCTTCCTTTTTCTTTAGAATCTACATGTTGCACATAACATTTCATATTAGTTTCTTTAACAATTCTATAAAGTTCAGCAATTCCAACCCCCAAAACAATATTTTTAGAAACCTTCTTGCATTCTTTAGCTAATTTAACAGCTTCATTTCCAAATTTGTAATTTTTGAAATTAACTACTAACACCATATCACCTTTTTTATTTTCTCAGTAATTCCAATAGGATCTTTGCTCTGCCACACATTTCTTCCTATAGCTAATCCGCTGCAACCCGCACTCATTATTTCTTTAACTTGTTTTAACAATAATTTTTCATTTTTCTTTACACCGCCAGCAATCACAATCTTGCATTTTCCAGCATTTTTAACCGCCCATTTCAAATCCTTTACTCTACCTTCATATTTTAATTTAACAATATCAGCATTAATTTCTAACCCAACTCTGGCAGCATAAGCCATCAATTTAGCTTTATTTTTTCCTTTAACGCTCTTTCCTCTAGGATAAATCCAGACAATTACAGGTATTTTATTTTTATGAGCTTCTCTTTCAACTTTCTCAAAATCCCTAAGCATCTCATCTTCATAACTGCTCCCAATATATATCGTATAACCAATCGCTTTAGCTCCTAATCGAATTGCTTCATTTACAGTACATAGTTGTCTAGAATAAGGCTCCCCATTATATAGCCCAGTTTTCCCGTTTAATTTTACAATAAGAGGAATTTTACTTTTCTTTATTTCTTTTTTATATTTATTAGCTATTCCTTTTTGAAAAATAATACCATTGTATTTTCCTTTTTTAGCAATATCAATTATGTAATTAGGATCTACATTTTTATCATTAAAATCGCTTGGACCATGCTCTAATCCCTGATCATAAGCTAAGAATAATGCTTTCCCATTTTTCATTATTTTACTTAGAGACATCTCTCCACCTCAATAAATTGTTCTTAGCTCCGTAATGTCTCAAAACACTTTCAGAATTTTTTAATCCTAATTTTAAACTCTTCTCCATTCCTAACTCTCTTATAATTCCAGCTGTAAATCCAGAAGCAAACGCATCTCCAGCTCCAGTTCTTTCAATAACTTTTATTTTATGGGGTTTTAATTTATATTTAATCCTTCCATCATAAGCTTCTATAGATTTATTCTGATTAGTAACAACCACAATTCTAGGACCTAATTTTCTTAAACCTTCTATATTTTTAGCTAGCATTAAACTTTCTTCTTTATTTAAAACTAAAATACTACTCATCTTCAATAAAGTCTTAACACTTTTTATTTTCTTTTTAATTAAATAACTACTTGGATTAAAAGCAATCTTAACTAAATTCTTAGAAATTAATTCTCTTGCTAATTTAATCTGAGTTTCTAAACTTTTTCCCATCATAGAAGAAAAATAAAGCCATTTTGTATTAAATTTAGGATAATTAACTACATTATCATTAACACTTTTATAAGTAAGCACAGTTCTATTATGATTTTTAGAATCTAAAATAACACTAACACCATTATTCCCCTCTCTTTTTCCTAAAAAATGTACTTTTTCTTTTTTTAAACATTCTAAAACTCTGTCTCCATTTCCGTCATTACCTATAATACCTAAATAACCTGTTTTTAATCCTAATCTGCTAAAACCAACCGCTGTATTCGTCCCTCCTCCGCCTATATCTACTCTAAAATCATTAATAAGCAGCTTATCTCCGCTAGGAACTAGAATATATTTTCCTTTTTCTTTTAATTCAGTTGTTACAAATAAGTCAACTACATTACTTCCTACTGTAACTACATCAAAAATATCCTATCACCTCTATCTAAAATATAAATTAGAATATATATAAATCTTACTTTAGCGCCTCTACCCCAGGCAACTTCTTCCCGGCAACAAACTCCAATAATGCTCCTCCACTTAAACTAATATGATCTATTTTTCTTATACCTAATTTAGCAGCAGCATCGCTTAAATGCCCTCCGCCAATTATACTAAAGCATTTTCCTCTAGAAATAGCTTTTAAAATTTCTCTAGTTCCTTTGCAAAATGGCTTCATTGCACATTCCCCAGCAGGTCCTTTCATAAAAACAACCTCAGCTTTTTTTATCTCTTCTTTGTATCTTTTAATTGTTATTTCTCCAATATCAAAGATTTCATATTTACTTGGAAAATCACTAAGCAGCAACTCTTTTCTTTTCCCATTAACTCTAACAGCAAAATCCATTGGCATTTCTACATTTTTTAATTTATTTTTCTTTACAATCCCAATTTTCTTTTTTAAAAACTTATTTTGGGCTCCAAAATTAACTCCTGTACTTATTCTGCATAGCTGCCCAAATAACCCACAGCTTAAAATCCTTCTTCTGTTATTAAGCAGCTCTATATTATCTTCAGGCTTAGCTCCCCCCAAAATAAATAAGGCATTTCTAAGTCTTAATTTGCTTAAATATCTTAATTCTTTTTCCATTGTTCTTCCAATACAGTGCTTCATTACTTTAG
The DNA here is from genome assembly GCA_018831025.1 of Nanobdellota archaeon. Classification (GTDB taxonomy): domain Archaea; phylum Nanobdellota; class Nanobdellia; order SCGC-AAA011-G17; family ARS1403; genus JAHJRB01. The sequence continues at coordinate 11,518 of JAHJRB010000016.1, forward strand.
GAAAACCAACTACACTTGCTTGTTTTCTATGACTTACTGAAAATGCATCATTAACATAAATATCTGTTATTTTACTTAAAGTTCTTACAAATTTATTAGAAAAATTTCCTTTAAACTCATCTTTTAATTTTCTTATGTTATCTAATAGAATTACATCTCCGTTTTTTAGATTATTTATAGCTTCTATTGCTTTCTCTCCTATAATATCATCAATAAACTTAACTTTTACAAACTTATTTAGTAGTTTACAATGTTGTTCAAGCGAGGTAAAATCTCTTTGTTTGGGTCTTCCTTGATGCGCTAATAAAATTATTTTAGCTTTTTTCTTTTTTAATTCTTTTATAGTTATACTGCTTGCTTTATATCTTTGATTTAAAATTATTTTTTTATTAACATAATCAGAATTTAAGTCAATTCTAACTAAAACTTTTTTATTTTTAAAATTAAAATCATTTAAGGTGTTCATTTCAGCTTCCCAATTAAATTAATAAGTTGATTTATAATTATAACTAAAAAATAAATATCATAAGTAGTTAATTCTACTAAATGATATCCTTTGCTAAATCCAAAAGCAAGTAAAACAACTGTAAAAAACAATGCAAGAATATCTAAAACTCCACTTATTACCCTTAGTGTTAACATCTAAAACCCTCTTAAAATTCTATAGAGTAACAAGCTAATTCCGATTATAGCTAGTATAATTCCAATAATCCCTAATATTTTTAATATCTTATCCCCCGTGCTTTCTTTTTTCTTTGCCATTTTACCCCCTTAATTTTTTTATAACATCCACCATTCTATTACTATACCCGAACTCATTATCATACCAAGCTAGAACTTTAACCATATTATTCCCAAGCATTTGTGTACTAAGACCATCTACAATGCTTGAATGACTATTGCCAATTACATCTGAGCTTACTAACTCTTCCTCAGTATATTCTAAAATCCCTTTCATCTCTTTTTTACTATATCTTTTAAAAGTTTCATTAACAATCTTAGCATTAGTATTTTTTTTAAGCACAGCAACAAAATCTACTATACTCCCACACATAATAGGAACTCTCATAGCAACCCCATCTATTTTATTTCTCATCTCAGGAATAACCTCAGTAACAGCATCTGTAGCTCCTGAAGTAGTTGGTATTATATTTATAGCTCCAGCTCTTCCTTTTCTCATTTTATTACTAGGACCATCTAAAATAGCCTGAGTAGGAGTATAAGCATGAACAGTAGTCATAAATCCTTTTTCAATTCCAAAAACATCATTTAAAATCTTAACAACAGGACTAAGCGCATTAGTAGTGCAACTAGCTACTGAAATAACTCTATCTTTTCTTTTTAATTTATCTAAATTAACCCCAGGACAAACAGTTATATCTGGATTTTTAGCAGGAGCACTTATAATCACTTTTTTAGCACCGGCATTAATATGTCTTAAAGCTTCTTTCCTATCAGTAAATCTTCCAGTACTTTCAATTACTACATCTATTTTTAATTTTCTCCAAGGCAATTTCCCTGGCTCAGGCTCTTTAAACACTTTTATTTTCTTGCTTCCAATTTTTAACCAATCTTCTCCATAACTTACTTCTTTATTATAAACTCCATAAACAGAATCATACTTAAGCAAATAAGCTAAATTCTTTGGACTTGTTAGATCATTTATAGCAACAACATTTACATTTCTATCCAAACAAATTTTTAGAACACTTCTCCCAATTCTCCCAAAACCATTTATCGCAACATTCAATTACTTCACCTCTATAAAAATACTAAAGAAATAGTTATATTTAAAACTTTATATTCAACTCATCCGACATACCCGACATACCCGACATACCCCCGCAGAGCTTATAAATTAATAAGTTATTAGATATTCTATGAATAAACTGGTTGTTTTTCAAGGAAAAAATGTTAGAAGAACTTGGTTTAATGAAGAATGGTGGTTTGTAATAGAAGATATTATATCTGTTTTGACAGATTCAAAGGACCCTAAGCAATATATTAATAAAATGAGGAATAGGGATGAAGAGCTTTCCAAGGGGTGGGTACAATTTGTACATACCCTTCCAATATCAACAAAGGGAGGTCTCCAAGATATCAATTGTGCAAATACAGAAGGAATTTTCAGAATTATCCAATCAATCCCCTCTAAAAAAGCAGAACCTTTCAAACAATGGTTGGCAGAAGTTGGTTATGATAGAGTAAAAGAAATAGAAAATCCAGAATTAGCCCAAGACAGAGTAAAAAAATACTACGAATTAAAAGGCTATCCTCAAGATTGGGTTGATAAAAGATTAAGAGGAATTGCAATAAGACAAGATCTTACAGATGAATGGAAAGAAAGAGGAATTGAAAAACAAAAAGATTTTGCAATTCTTACAGCAGAAATCTCTAAAGCAACATTTGATATGACTCCATCAGAATATAAAAAACATAAAGATTTACCAAAACAATCAAAAACTAATTTAAGAGACCATATGAATGATCTAGAACTAATTTTTACAATGTTAGGAGAACGTATGACAACAGAAATTTCACAAGAAGAAAAACCTGACACTTTCAATAAAAACAAAAAAGTTGCCAAAAGAGGTGGAAATGTAGCAGGAAATGCTAGAAAAAACGCTGAAAAAGAATTGGGTCGTCCAGTAACAACTAAACAAAATTATCTTCCTAAAAAGAAGAAGAAACTTTTAGAAGAAAAAAAGAAATAAAAAACTACCCCTATTTTTGTTTTACTTTTTTAAAGTAAATGAGTCTAAAAATTACTTCAAATGCCCCCTTTTTATATGTTTTAAAATTTCATCAACATGAACTCTTTTAACTCCGACATAAGTATCTGCACAACCAGAATATAGAAGCAAATTACCTTTACTTTCTTCAATTAATCCAGTTGGAAAAAGAACATTCTTCATATATCCCTCTTTCTCATAATCTTCCTTCGGACTTAATAAGGGTACATCAGGATAGCTTCTAGCTATTAACTTTTGCGGATTATTTTTTTCAAATAACGCAGC
>JAHJRB010000017.1 GCA_018831025.1 Nanobdellota archaeon
AAGAGAGATAAGAAAAATTTTTTTACTCTTCTTTTCATCCATCTAAATTGATTAGATATCATTAGCAAGTATTGGGCTCTGCTCATACTTGCTTTTTTCTATTAACTCTAGAATAGAAAAAGTTAATTAGGAGTTACTGTTGTAGAAAGCCTATCCGGTAACCCAACCATATACCCTTTTTATGTATAAAAACTCTTAAAAACCTATCGCAAACTTAGAAACTTTTATTAAATTTAAGATATATTCAATTCTTATGACCGAGGTTGTTACCGAAATCGTAATTAGACAAAGTTTAGGTAATCTTCCAGCCAGAGCAACACAAAAAAGAGATGATTTAAGATCCTTATTGGTTCAAGTAACCGATTTAGTTGGACCGGATAGTACGTATAAGAAAGAAGATTATGATGCTCTCTTCGCAACAATATCAATAGCAATACAAGATCAAATTGATGCATTAGAAAGGATAAAAAATAGGAATACTATCAGAGTCAGAGGGGACTTATTGCGTTTATCAAAAGAGGAGATGACTGTATTTTTTACGTCTTTTCTTATATCCATGAGAAGTTCTCCAGAGAAATTCCCCCTAGAGAATAAAAGGGCATTTATATACCTAGTGAGGAAAGCTAATGCCCTAAGAGAAGCTTTAGAAGCAGGGGACCGTACAAAAGCTTCCAATCGCTTACAAGATATAAAAAAAATATTGCCTGCTTTTTTTATAAATGAGTATAATATTAGTGGAATAGAAACAATTGCCTCAAGATTAGATAGGCTGAATAGAAATCAAGGGAAGCTTCTAAGAGGGCTCTCTCACCCAGCAAAAATGTGTGAAGAATTAAGAAAGAGAAATATAAAGCTCAAAGAGCTTGCAGGAATCCCCCAAGAATATGCCCCAACTGTAAGGGGAAATGCAGAGAAAGTTCAAGAGATGATTGCTTTATCTGAGGAGGAAATGAGGGAATGTCCATCGTTTGTATCTATAGTAGAAGAATACTTTGGAAAATCCACCGTGGTTGATGAAATCTTTGAAGAAAAAGGGTTATCCAAACCTAATTAATCTAAAAACTCTTTATCTTTTATTTTCTCAGGCAAATATTTTTCAGAAATAAAACTAATGCCTCTTGAAGATAATGCCTGAATTTCTGCTTTAGCTCCCATTTTTTTCATAGCAGCAAATTCTTTTTGCCATGCTTTGTTGTCCTTAAACCAAGCATATTCTTTTAATTGCTTTAATCTACTTAAATCATGATCTTTTAATTTAATTAAATGTTTCTGCAGCTTATATTTCTCTATATCTTCAGAAGTAATTCCTAAAAATTTAACACTAGGTATTGCCATTTTTTCAGATATATGAGCTAAATTAATACTTCCATATTTAATAACAGAATAAATATAGAACCCATAAGCATCATAATCTGTTAGTACATATATGGGCAACTTATACTCAGAACCAAGTCTTTGTAATAACCTTCTAATTCCCCTAGTTGTTTGACCTTGTGAACTCATGATAATACAATTTTGTTTTTTCCAGAATTTATCTTCATGTAATCTTTCCCAAACAGCAGCTTTTTCCATATATAATATATATTTTGCTTTTACTTTTTTGAATTTAATATTCTCAACATTACTTGGGATACTCCAACCGCCGCTTCCTAACTTGCCCCAATCTATTTTATCTCCCTTATCTTCTATAATGACCTCTCCAGCCACGCTTCCATTTTTATTAGCGTTTATATTTAATTGCTCTCTGCTATTACTAGTAATCAATTCTAAATCTTCAATTACAGAATCGCTTTCACTTTGTTCATCAACAACATTAACCTTAGTACCCGGAATAGTTCTTTTAACCATGTAAAAAACATCTCTTAAAGATGCGTGTTTATCCTCCTTTAACAAACCATGACTAGCTTCAGCTACTTCAAGCGTTTGTAAAAATTTTTTAGCGTGTGCGATATGGAAAAAATACCTTGCAGAAATTTTATTACCTAACCTAACAGTTTTACTTTTTTCATCAAACTCAACATTACTAAGTGCTCTTATTGGAACAGCTATTTCAGGATTCTTCTTTTTCTTTATTTGTTTTAAAATATCCTTGCCTAACTCTTCAAGCCTTAAGAGTGGTTTGTTTTTCCCTTTTGTTTTTCCCTTTGACATTATTTTTTTCTTCCCGAGGGTTCTTTTCTAAAGAAGGCTCCTCTTCAGGTATTAAATCTTTTAAAGACCTTTTTAACATTTTTTCTAAAGCACTTGAAATCTTTTCTTTTTTCTCCTTAGTTAAGCTGCTTAATGAACTGGCAACTTCAGGAATATATTTTTCAAATAAATTTGCTCTTTCTTTTTGTTCTCTAACCTTTACAGTTTTTCTAATATAGGTAGCTAGTTTCCTACCACATTCTTGTATTGCTAATTTAATCTGTTTAATAATTTCTGGATAATGAGCAATAGCCTCTTTAGATTCTGAAGTAAATGGTACCCAAACAGAAACAACATGTATTGCGATAATAATTGGACCTATTGGAAGCGACCCCCTACTTTGACTCAGTCCATAACCTCTCCAATTAGTATCTATAGCAGATTTAGTAATAGCACATGCAGCGGGTTGATACTGCAAAGGAACCCTATTTGCAAATCTAAGCACTTGTATGCTTTTATCTTGAGGCAACTGTCCACCGTATGCAATGCAAGCTTCAATTTGGAACGGATTTCCTCTGTAAACTGCAGCAGGTCTGGTCACCGAAGCAAAAAATTCTGCAGGAATCTCTTTTTCAAATGAGTCTTGTAAAGCCTCCACCCCAATAGGACTTAAACAATTGGTAGGTGGCGCAATTAATTTTGTGCCCTGTATTGCTTTGTATAATTTTTCAGCCTCATCCCTGTTTAATTTATTTGGTCGGGTATTGGGACCAATCACTATACTTTCGCAAACTTTTTTAGCTGTTGCAGGACTAACTCTTATGAAATCATTTTTAAAAAAGGCAGTAAGTGTTTTGGCCTTAGTCATATTCAACATAGCAATAAAAATTCCTAACTCAATTCCATGGGGATGGGGTTTAATCTCTTTAGCTTCTTTTGGTAATTCTTCACTAGCTCTTGGATAAACTATTCTTTTATCATCTGGACTAAAATAAATAATCTCTGCATGCGGATTAGCAATTGCTGTTTGTTTTAAATAATCATCAACGCTTCTTGCACCTTTTTGGTATATTGCTTCTATTTCTAATTCTATCTTAGTTCCTTGATCTTTATCCCATTGAATTTCTTTTTCAACCAAAATTTTAGGTTCATTTTTTTTAGTGTCTATGCTCAATTCATAATAATTAGCAGGTCTGTTCTTCTCAATCTTAGAAGTTATTTTAGCTGGTTTTCCGGTTGTTAATTGGGAATATAGTACAGCTGCACTAATACCAATGCCTTGCTGGCCTCTTTGTTGTCTTAATGTAAAAAACTTACTTCCATATAATAATCTTGCAAAAATAGGAGGAATTTGTTTTCTCACAATCCCCGGTCCATTATCTTCAACAGTAATACTAAATCGTTCTTCCTCTAATTGTTTTATTTTTATCTTTACACTTGGTAAGACTTTAGCATCCTGGCAAGCATCTAAAGAATTATGGCAAAAGATTGGTCCAGTACCAGCTAAAAAATTTTCTGTAGAGGGAACGCTAATATCATATACCCAATTTCCATTATATTTTATTTTTTCTATATTTTTAATTGCCAGAACACCCAAGTCTGAACTTAGAAATAATTCAACCCCTTCATGCAGCATAGTTAATTGGCTAGTTATTTGTTGATTTAATGTATCTATGTATACATTAGTTTGATTTTCACGACTAATACTATGTTTTAACTGAGGATCATTACAATATAAAATGCTTTCAGAAACTGGTAGTTTGTTTATATTAGATTTTTTTTGTTTTGTGTATATAAAAATATAATTTGAAGAAGAAAAATTAGCACATTTCCCATAAATAAACCTTTTTTTGGCTTTAGAATAACCAATACTATAACTTAATCCTAATGAAGAAATTAAATATTGCAGATCAACAAATAATTTCTCACTAATAGTTGCTAAAGTAATTTTTTGAACGGGGAGAGAAGATAGGGAATTATTATTCTTTAATAGTTCAAAGATTTTTTTTGAAGGATATCCATCTCCTGCAAGATAAGCCAATAAAAAAGCATAACAATCATCATAGTTTAAATTCCATATATGTTCAGAAATCTTTTTTGTTCTAGCATTTGTTCCGAATTTAAAGACGTATTTCATTACAAAAGCCATAATTTTGCTATAACAAGTTACATTTAATGCAGAAGTATGTGCCTTTATAATAGTTGCATTTAAATCAAAAACTTTCTGAATAAGATCTTTAACATATATAGTTATCTCTTTTTCATGATTTCCAAAAGAAAAATACACTTTTTCTAAATTTGAGAGGGTAGAACCTTCTGCAATATAAAAACCCATCAGTTGTGCAAAATCATTATTTAATTTAAGTATACAGGGTATCTTATTTCTAGATAAGGAAAATCCTATTTTTGAATCATCAAATTTTTCTGGAGAAATCAATAATTCCCTTAAAATATTAAGAGGGATATAACTTAATTTTTTAAAATCATTAATCTTGTACCATTTTTCTCTTGGAAGAATAGATTTGATTTGTGCAATAACTTCCTCATTAAAAATATTAGAAACACCATATACATTGATTTTTTTTGTTAATTCTTTATCTAATTTTATTAATTCTTCTAAAATATTTAATTTACAACTATGAATTCTTTTTTGAGTAATCCAATTTTTTTTAGGAACAATAATAGGATCTCCTATTTTTAATTCATTTAATTTTACAGAACAAACCATCCCCTTTCTAAAGGTAAAAACAGAATGATAAGGGGTCAGGTCAATATATCTTCCACTCTCCAGCCTTAATCTGAATATTTCACTATTTGGTTTATGCCTAAATAAACAAGAAACTTTTTTAAAAGAAGTTTTCAAAGTTTTTCTATCAAAACTAATCACCTCAACATCTTCTTTTAATCTTAATTTTTCTAAATTTCCTCCTCTCAATATTAAGACATTTTTTTTATTTTTTTCAATATAGTTGTCAATAAATCTTCCTATTTTTACTATTTTTGTAATACCCTTCTTTTTTATCATTAAAGGCATATCTTCTGTTAGACTATTATCCACAGCTTCTTTTATAGTGGTTAACAAAGCCCTTCTAGGGTTATCGAACCCAAGCAAATGTCTATTTCTCGTAAAAAATTCACTCACAGAAATTGCTTGTTGTTTCTTTGCTAATTCTTCAGCTATTGTATTAGTCATCTAATCTAAAAAAAATAGAGGAGATTAATAAATTTTTGTATTCTATAACGCTTTCAATCTTTTCATTTTCTTTTCAATAACACTATAAACCGGTCCGACAGGAGCACCTTTTAGAATATCATTTACAGCTCCTCTAGCAATAGCAACTCCCTCTAATGGACCAACAATACAAACAGTTTTTCCATAAATTACTATGTATGTTTCAGTTAAATCTTCTATAGTCTTTCTGACCTTTCCACCTGTTCCAATTATTCTCGCTTTGATTCTTTTTTGTTTTAATTTATTTTTTCCACTATATTCAGTAATATTAAGAATATCACTACAATTTTTTTCATTTAACAAGCTAAAAGCAATATCTGGTTTACAACCCCTACCAATAGCTTTAACAACATTTAAACATTCAAAACATTTCAAACTATCTTCTCCTTTAATTATAACTTCTCCCTCAGAATTCACCTCAACTTTACATTCACTTAATTTTTCTAATCTTCTCTTATCCTTACCCTTTTCTCCAATCAATACAGCTATCCTTTTCTTAGGTATTTTTATTTCGTTTATATCCATTTTAGAATTCTTCAATATTTTCTAATTTTTTAAGGTAACCTTTTTTCTTTAACCAATCTGCTTGACTAGGTCTGTATTTGAATATTATATCTCCTTTAATATCTCCTTCATATTCCCAAGGCTCAACAAGTACTAAATCCCCTTCTCTAACCCATAGTTTTCTTTTAAGCCTTCCAGGAATTCTACAAATTCTTCCTTTTCCATCTAAGCATCTTACTCTCATTCTACTGGCTCCTAATCTTTGGTCTACTATTCCTAAACTCTGCAATCCTCTAGGTAGTTTAACTCTAGATATCTCTTCCTGAATCTGTTCCTGTCTTGCCTGTTCTTCTTTTCCTTTTTTGGACATGATAATTAACTAAGAATTACGCTTTATAAAAGTTACTTCTCTAATCTAACCACAATCGTTGCTCTATAAACATCTCTGCCATCTTTTCTTCCAAATATTTTTTTACTCTCTTTTACTTCCCCTCCAAACTTTTTCTTAAGAACATTTCCTAAATTTCTAGCTTCTTTTTGCTCACTTAGATAAACATCCCACCCATGTTTATACTCCTCTATCTTAGAAATAAATAAATTTTTCTTAGTTTTACAATAATTATCAACAAACTTCAAAACTTTTTCATTCTTTGGTCTTATCTGTAACTTCGCTTCATAATAATTCCCTCTTAGTTTCTTACAATTATTGCATGTAGAAAATTTAATTTGTGTAGGGACTTCATAGCTTTCTTCAATTTTAACTCCCTTAATACTCCCAATAACTTCAATACATAAATTAACATTAACTATACTCTTATTTCCAATTTTTAATTTTTTAGGCAACTCAGTATTAATATTTAAACGTTTTAATTCCGCTCCAGGATTCAAAACAATTTTTTCATTAAATAATTTAAGTATTACTCTTTCTATATTCTTTTCAAGATCTTTATGTTCCTGTTTTTGCCATGAATTTTTGTGTAAATAACTACCACAATTCTCACAGATTACTATGTCTAACTCTTTAAAGTGTTTTAATAAACTATTTTCTTTAGCAAAGCACCCTCTACAGAACTCGTTAACTAAATCTTTTTCTTTTCCGCACGTAACACAAAATCTATTCATCATTAAATATTATAATAGCACAAGGTATATTTTTTACTTTTAATACATTTTCTTTTTCAGTAACCGTTTAGCTGCTAAGTGTTTGCCTTAGCATGCTAAAGGTATTTAAGTTTCTTAAATTCCATGTTGCTAATATAGACATAATGGTCTCTTTAATTCTCACTCCCTTTTCATTCCAAAGTAAGCTAATCTTCCTCTG
>JAHJRB010000100.1 GCA_018831025.1 Nanobdellota archaeon
ATACCATAGTAATAAATAACGCAAGAGTAGAGAGAAGAAGTCTCTATGGGGAAGCTAAATCTAGTATTTTAACAAGGATAGGTAGAGATCTTGAAAGAGCAAGAGAATCTCAATAGCTTAAGCTTCTATTTTTTCTAATTTTCCAAATTTACCTGCAGTTAACTGTTTCTCGCCTTGAAATTCGGAGCAATAACCATTAGTTAATTTTATTTTATCTCCAACATTGTAATTTTCACAATCTTCATTCCAAAGAGTTAATTTTATTTCTCCGGATTCATCTTTAATTGTGCAAGTACAAACTTTTCCTTTGTTGCCGAATTTTTCAAATTCTCTTGCTTCGTCTTTAGCTGTTATTTCGGCAGATTCAATTTCTATATTTCCTTGCCTTGGTTGAATTTCAGATATTAATGTCATTTTAATTTTAAAGATTAATTAGTTATATTTAAAGATTTATGTTTTTAAGAAACTAACTTCTTCTTTACTTAGATCTAACTCATTTAAAACCTCAGAGTTTTTTAAAAAATTTCTATATATTGGAAAATCCTTTAAAACTCTTTTAGTTGATGTATGGGTTGCTGTAGCTATAACCTTAGAGATTGCTATTTTTTTAGCATTTCTCATTTTAGCGATATATAATTTTAATAATCTTGAGGGTCTAGTATAATTTACAAAGCCAGGATTTTTTTCTTTTTTTGATAAAGAGATTCCAGCAGTTAAAAAAGCAATTTGATAAACCAAAAACCTGTAATACTGCCTTCTTAAAATCCTCCTTCTAAAAATATCTGCTTTAGATAAAGAATTAAATGCGTTCTTTAAATCCTCTTTTTGATATTCTTTTGGAATGTTTTCTTCCAGCCATAAAAATACTTCATCTAGATTTTCTTTTAAATTATCTAAAGATTTTAAAGCTATTAAAGGGTCTAGAGTTTTAAAGATTAATTTTAAAGAATTAAATATATCTTGAGTTTTTTCTCTTTCAACTAGCAAATTTAAATCTAATTTGTTTTTTTCTATTGAAGTTTGTAAATCAGTAATTGCTGCTCTTAAATCCCCTCTGGAAGATCTGGAGATGTATTTCAAATCTTCTTCTTTGAATTTTATTTTTTCTTTTTCTGCTATCTCTTTTAAAACATTAAATATTGTTAAATGATCTAATTTTTTGAATTCTATTAAATCAACTTTTTTTCTTAAAGTGTTAAATTTTTTATTCCAAATATCGTTAGAAATTAAAATTAAAGAATGTTTTGCTTCTGGAATTAATTTCATTAAAGCTTGAAGTCCTCCTCTGTCTTTTGTTCCGGAAATTCCATCTAATTCATCTACCAAGATTATTTTCCCTTTTTTGAACAAACTTTGTTGTTGAATAGCTCCGCCTATAACAGAATTTATTTGGTCTTTGTTTCTAAAGTCAGAAGAGTTAAGCTCTAAAATTTCATATTGAAGTTCATTTGCTAATGCGTAAACTGAAGAAGTCTTTCCTGTTCCAACATCTCCATGTAGTAAAGTTGGAATTTTTTTAAGAACATTGGCTTTAAGTTTTTTAATAGCTAAATCCTGACCGTGAATTTCTTTTAATGTTTTAGGGGAATATTTATGTGTGAACATCTTAATTAAAAGAAGCTAACAAAGCTTCTAACTGTAAAAATTCATCACTGCCTTCTACAATTCTAAACTCTATTTCTCCACATTTTTCAATTAGTTTTAATTTTTTTTCGTCTTCTATATCTAAATTCCATATTTCTTTTTGAATTTGTTTTATTGTATCTAATCCAGATAAACCATGTTTTAACATTGTGTCTAAAAGTTTTGAACGCGAGTTAACAAAGTCTTTAGCTATTGCTAATTCTAATACTTGCTTTATTTCTTTTGGCTGGGCTGCTGAGACAATTTCATAAACTAAAAATTCTGTAATACTTTTGCTTATTGAAGCACAGCTTTGTAAAATATTTACAACTCTTCTTAAATCTCCTTCAGAAATATCATGAATTGCATCTATAGACTTATCATCAATATTTAACTTTTCTTTTTTTGAGATTGTTTCTATGTATTTTTGAACAAATTCTTTTTCTATGGGTCTGAAATGAAATACAGCACATCTACTTTGTATTGGATCTATTATTTTTGAAGAATAATTACAGTTATGAGATACGAAACCATTAGTTATAAAATTATGGTCTTCAGAGCATGTAACATCC
>JAHJRB010000018.1 GCA_018831025.1 Nanobdellota archaeon
AGTAACCGTTTAGCTGCTAAGTGTTTCTCTTAGCATGCTAAATGTATTTAAGTTTCTTAAGTTCCATGTAGCTAATACAGACATAACACACTCTTTAATTCTCACTCCTTTCTCATTCCAGAGTAAGCTAATCTTTCTCTGTATTACAGATTCTCTTAATGCTCTCTCAGCTTTATTATTTGTAGGTTCTATTTCAGGATGTAGAATACATGTGAACCAATGCTCTAATCCATTCTCTAATTTTACTGCAAGGTCTTTTAGCCCGGTATAATGCTTGCATACTCTTATCCACTTTTTCATTTCCTTTATGCACAAATTGTAAGTTCTTGTTTTTACGCTTTGGATAGTATCTACTGTAATCTTCTTTATTCTACTGAATATGTTGCATAAAGCGTTGTACACAATTCCTGCTTGTTTTCCATATTTTTCTTTATACCATTTTACTTCTCTTAACAAATGTGCCCAGCATCTTTGGAGCTGTTTTACACATTTGGGATATGAAGTCCATCCATCACATGTAAGGATTCCTTTGTAATTCTTGCCAAGAGCTTCAAGAATTGATTCTTGACCCCTGCTTTTTCTTATGAGGAATAATACAGAAGTTAATGTGACAAATGTCCATAACCAGAAGTTTTTTCCCTGCACTTTTTGCCCTGTTTCATCTGCATTCACCTGCATAGAATTTCTTACTTCTTCCTTAATTCTCTCATAAACTCCTTGTAGTTTATCTGAAACTCTTTCTGTAATATCAAGAACTGTGGCAGGAACTATGCTTAATTCATATCTCCTGTTAAGGGTATTTACTATCTTTCTATGAGGAAGCCTGTCCTCATATTTCATTAATGTTATTTCTGCCTGCAAGTTAGGACCGAATCTTCCCTCGTCTGGAAGATTAGGATGTTCAGGAACTATTTCTTTCTTGCAGTTATTGCAGAAATAATGAGGGATTGTAAATTCTGTTATGATTAAAGGTTGAGGTTCTGGTATGTCTTCTATAATCTTTTTTTGAATACTCCTTGGTCTTCCTAATTGCTTATTGCAATGAGGACATTCTCTTAGTTCTAATGCTTCAAATCTATTTGGTCTAGGAATGGGTCTTGTAGTTCCTTCATGACCTTTGAGAGCACCCACTTTATTGCCTGTTTTTTCTCTTTTAGGATATTTTCTCTTATCCTGAGAAGGGGGCGTATGTGCATTTTCATATGCAAGAAGCCTTTTCTTTAATTCAAGGATTATTTCTATTAATTCTTCTCTGCTCAAATCTTTCAATTCATTGGGGGCTTCCATTTGGTCCTCACTTCAACCCCCAAGAATTAATAGTTAGAACTACTATTTGCTATTTTCGGTTAGCTAAACGGTTACAAGATAAAGAAAAACTTTTAAACCAATTGTATTTCTAAAAGTAAGATGACATACGAAACTTTAATTCAGGAAATACCAAGATATTATGAAGAGAACAAAGGAGTAATAGCCTATTTTGGTATGCTAGCTGCAGCTGCATTAGTAGTATGGAGACACGAAGATATTATAGATTGGCTTTTACCTGTAGGAGAAAAACCTATAAGAAGAACCTTAAGGGATATTGATAATGAAATTACAGAAGCCATACAAGGTGAAGATGCAGAAGTAAGACCAAATCATTAACTATCTACTAGAATCAGCTTGCCTTTCTAATTCTCTTTTTTTAGATAAAGCATTACTCTGTAAATTTAATTGATAAGCATTTAAAATTTCATCAGCAAGCGCACTCTTAGCAGTTTTTTTCTTGTTAAATGTATTAGCATAAGCTCCTTGAACCATGTATCTTAAAACAATATCAATTCTACGTTGTGGACTACATTCCACAGCTTTTGGGTATCTAGCTCCACCATATTCTATTGTAGTAATTTCTTCTCTAGGAGCTGCATTTTCAAGGGCTTTGACAAAAACCCCAATTGGATTTTTTCCAGTTTTCTTTTCTAATATAATAAAAACATTTTCAACCAAGTTATAAATCTTAACAATTTTCCCAGTATTGTGCCCCGAACTTATTTTATGTTTCTTACCTTTATGACCCGTAACCATTAATTTATTGATTAATCTTTCAACTATATGGTAATTACTTTTATGGAATTTAATATCAGTATTTCTTCCAGCAGTTCTAGGAACTAATCTTGTATCTAAATTAATATATTTCCTTAAACCTTCATCATCAATTTTTATTTCACTTGTATCCCATCTATCAAATAGTTTCATCATCTTCTACCTTTCTCCACCTTGCCTCTAACAAGTGAATTCAAACTTTGATCATTAACTTTAATAACCTGCCATCTTATGCCCGGAATATCTCCTTTAGCTCTTCCCATTTTTCCACCAATACATTCAACAATAACCTCATCATGCTCATCAATAAACTTAGAAGCTAAATTTCCAGGAACAAAAGCAGTTATTTTCTTCCCATTTTTAGTTAATTGAATCTTGACACACTTTCGCATTGCCGAATTTGGCTGCTTTGCTTCTCTTTGTATTTTAGCAAGCACAATTCCCTTAGCCATAGGAGCACCTTTTAATGGATCAGATTTAACCTTAAGATTTAACATTCTTCTTTTATACCATCTATTCTTCCATCTACTTGATTTCCTTCTTTGTTTTAATTTTTTCCCAGCATTCAAACCTTTTGGTTTTTTACTCATTTTATTACTATATCCTCAAACTTAAAGTATCTAGAAAGTGTCTCTTTAAGCTCTTTTAAATTTTTCCTTTCTCTCCCTATTAATAAACCTTTCGACCTAATATCCCCCACAAAAATAGTCAATATCCCTTCTTCAAATTCCATATTTTCAGCCTTTATAGGGTATATCAAATGAGCAGCAAATTCCTTAATATCCTCACTTTTTTCAATTAATTTTATTTTTTTCTTGAATAAACTCTCTAATTTTTTAACCTTAAAAGCATTCTTTCCAAGAGCCTTGAATATTGTCCCTTTTTCAACAACGAACCAAATACTATTGTTTCTTAAAATAACATCTAAAGCCTTAACTCCTGTTAGATTTTCAAAAAGAATCATTGACTTCATTAATTTTTCATCATAAACAATTTTCATTTTTCTAGGCTTAAAACACTTACAGAAAAAGGTTTTTTACAAAAAGCTCCTACCTCATCATTAGTAATATCTAATTCAATTACTTTAACTTTATTTAACTTAGCATAATGCTCAATATCTTTTTTTATACTTTCATTACAATTTTTAGAAACAAAAACTTTCTCAATTTTATCATTTCTAAGCAATTTTAAAGTTCTATCTGTACCAAATACCAATTTCTTACCCTTTAAAGCATCGCTTAATTCACTCATTTTTTATCTTCCTTCTCCGGAACCTTAGTAACAATAAGATCAGGCAATCCAGTACCTACAGGTACGGGTTGGTTTAATATAACGTTTTCTATTACAGAATTTAATCTATCAACTTCCCCTGTCATAGCAGCATTAATCAAATGTCTTATTGGAGTTTCAAAACTAGCTCTAGCCAATACGCTTTCTTTCTCTCCAGTCATACCAGTTCTGGTTATACCTCTAATAATTCCTTTAGCAGTCATTGCATCTGCAATTAACATAATATGTCTTATATCAACATCTAATCCTTGATTTGTAATAACTTTACTAGATTCATTAATGATAGCTTGTCTTGCAGCTTCAATCCCTAAAACATCTCTAACTTCATGAATATCATTAGTTATTACTCTCATATTATCAACTTCCTTAACAGCCATAACATCTTTTAAATTACTTCCTGCAGTTAGAATAACAAACTCTCCCCCTCTCTTAACAGGTAATACAGCTGTAACCTTTTTAACTCCTGAAATAAATGTATTTCTTGCTTTTTCTTTTAAAGCATAAACTTCATTTAATGCAGCCTCTTTTCCTTTTAAGACTAATTCATTTTTATTTGCCCTTATTTGAACATTTCTTAAACCTTTAGTCAGAACCTCAATTAAATCCTTTTCATTAACTCCTAAATCTCTTAATTTATTCTTGTCTAAAAGAATCTTAACGCATAATCTGGTAACATCAATTAAAAATTCACTGGAAACATCTTCTAAAACCGTTTCTTTTAATCTATAAGCAATTTTTTTAACAGCCTTAGCATCTTTTGCATATTCTTTTTTCAAATAAATCTCCATAGCCGGGGTACTAGGATTCTTAGTAGCATCAAAAATCTCAATAAGTCTAGGTAAACCTAATGTAACGTTCATCTCTGCAACTCCAGCAAAATGCTTTACGTTTAAAGTATTATGAGTAACAATCCCCTCAGAAGTTGTAAATGTCTCTAAACCAGGAACACTTAAATCATAAACATAATCATTATTTTCCACATATTCAATTTTTTTAATAGCATCCCAAATAACATCAGAATTAAACATTCTATTCATTATTTCTAATTCTTTTTTAATATCAATATTTTTTTCTTTAGATAATAACTCAAACTTTTTCATATATCTAAACAAGGCTGTCCTTCCAATCTTTTGTCTTTTAGTAAAATTATTAACATATCTGGTAGGCATTTTTAGTTTCTTAGCAACATCATAAAATAAATTATCAAAACCAGATATCATATCTGTATAATCTTGGGATTTATTTAAAATCTTTTTTGCTTCTGTAGATAGCTTTTCTAAAGCTTTTCTTTTATATATAAGATTAGAACCTATCTTTTCCAAGAACAAAGAAGCATATTTATATGGAATCAACAACCCATATTGTTTTTTAATCTTGATTTTATGCGAAAAAATTCTGAATCTTGTTAATAATAAAGAAATTCCATCTATTAATTCTTTAGAGTTAGAAGATATTCTTATCATTTTTCTATCAGTATGCACATTCCCATTCCCATCAAAATAACCCTTTAGTAAACCAGAAACAAACTCTTCTTTAGCACTATAAGCAAATTCAGGAACTTTTTTATTTTTAGAGCCAGTCTTACATGTATTAATAAGGAAACTAGCTAATAAAGAAGAGTTTATTTTCAAATCTCTAGATAAGGAAAATCCTCTTTGATGATACACTTCTTTATAGTCCAAAAGCATATTACTCAAAAAAGCTTTAACATTATTCATAAAAAAATTGTCCATATTAGAGATATTTATTTGTCCATGAGTGGCATTACCTTCTGATAAATAAGCACCAATAAACCAACCAAGTCTTTTATCTAATTCTAATTTTCTTGGGAGGGGTTTTGATATTGTTCCTTCTCTTATTAAAAAACCTTCTTCTTCAATAATTGGAAATCTAGTGCTTTGAGTGATATAATCCATTAAATCTATCTCCTCAATACAATTCTCTGGTAAATATTTAATAACAGGGATTCTATCCCCTACATTTAAATCACTTCCAACAATAGGAACAACTTTATTATTCTTTCTTGTAACAAAAGAATGGTTATCAGTAGCAACAATACTTCTGCCTGATTTTGTAGTTAATTTTAATAATTTCTTATTCGTTCTATGTCTACTCAATTCAGTAATCTTCTTCCATTCAATTTTTTCTTCTTGATTTAAACTTGGAACATAAATCTCCTCATTTTCTAAAGGTAAAACATCGGAATTATTAAATTTCATAGAACCATATTTTTCAATAAATTTATCAACAAATCCCCCAATTTCCAAGATTTTTATCCTATCTTTAATCTTTAAAATTATTTTTTCATTTTTTAGAATACTCATCTGCGTTCCAGGTTCACCAAAGCTTTCTGCAGTAATAACTCCTATACTCTCTCCAGGATCAATAATAGCATTCTCATATTCTGACTGTACTTTATCTAAGATTTTCTTTAATTGTTCTTTGGAAATCTTTCTATCTTTAACTTCTTCTTTAATCTCATCTAACAAAGGTTTCGGCAATTTATCCTTATATTCTTCTATTAAATCAGGCATTTTTCACAATATTCCTCACTATTCTTTTAACATTAATAGTACCGCCCTCGCTTCTTGAAATATCGATACCATCATCACCATATCTAAACTGAACTATGGAATTATCACTTGTTCTGACAGTTCCATCATATTCCACTTTTAAATCTTGTAAAGCATTAGCTAATCTTCTGTATAAATAACCGGACTTAGGTGTTCTTAATGCTGTATCCATCAAACTATCCCTACCAGTCATAGCATGGAAAAAGAATTCACTAGGATTTAATCCATGTTTGTAACCATTTCTAATAAATCCATGAGGACTAGCTTTCAAGTCATTTTTCTTAAAATGAGATAAAGTTCTATTTTTATATCCTTTATTAATCCTCTCCCCTCTCAAAGCTTGCTGACCTACTAATGCAGTAATTTGAGCAAGATGAATAGGATTTCCTCTCGCACCAGAATTTGCCATAATCATTGTAGGATTATCTTCAGTATTATTCTTAACAACTACTTCTCCAGCTTTATTTCTCGTTTTATTTAAAACCTCTAAAATTTTTAACTCTAGTGTTTCTTTTTTAGTTTTACTTGGATAAGCTTCTAATTTTCCAGCTTCATACTCCTGAATTAAACTGTCTACTCTCTTTTCAGCATCTTCAATAATTTCATTAATTTGTTTTAATACATTCTCACTTAAATCAGTATCAACTAATCCAGTTGAGAATCCTTTAACAAGTAAATATCTTATACCTAATTTACTAATCTCTCCTAAAATTTTAACAGCTCTTTCGGGACTATACTGAGTATACAATGTTCTTAAAATATGTCCCCCGCCTTCTCCAATATATTCTTTATCAATAACTCCGCTTAATAATTTTCCATTTTTTATATGAATACATAAATCATCTTCACATTTCTCTTTATTTCCCTTAATGCATTTAGTACATTTTGGATCATAACTTACAAAATCAAAATCATTAGGTAGTAATACACTAAATACATCTTTCCCGCTAACATTTTTTGTATTAGGCAGTTTACTAACATCTTCAATACCTATACTAATTAATAATCCTACAGCTTCTTCTCTAGGTATTTGTTCAGTTTTTGTTAAGACATAATTCCCAGTAATCGCATCTTGAATGCAGGCAACAATATTTAATCCATTCTTCGGAGTTATAATTTGGGTTTGAACTTCCATTAAGATTTCCACTTCAGCTTTAGCTTCCTCAGTCTGAGGGATATGTAAGTTCATTTCATCTCCATCAAAATCCGCGTTGTAGGGAGTGCAGTTGGAGCTCAAAAAACCATTGGCAAAAAAATTATGTGTATTTTCAGTAGTTGTAACATCATAAACAAAAGGAACATAAGTCTCCTTTATCTCTTCTATAGGATCATACACAAAACCATTCTTTATATCTGCATTTTTTAATTTCCATTCATCAAAACTTATGAAATTATTCTGTAATCCCGATGTGAAGTCTTTTTTATTATATACCCAAAATTCAATTTGGGATCTGCTATAATCAGATTTTATCTCCATAATTTTCTTAATAGATTTATATTTCTTAAATAAATCAAGGATTTCTCTGCAATCTTTTTCTCTTTTTTCTATTTGTTTTTGTTTTTCAATTAAATATTGATAAGCTAACCTTGCTATATTATCTTTTTCTGAATCATAAATATATCCTATCTTCCCCAATAAATTCCTAATACTCTTATTATCATGGATAGAAATAACTAGTACTTTTGTAATATTTCCATCCTTTCGAAGATTTCCCTCTTCTATCCTAACAGAACCAATCTTCACATTAAATATTTTTAACAAATTGGAAATATCAGAAACAAATAATTTTGCTGATTCAAATTTGCTTTCAATTTTACTAATTTTAAATACTAAGCTCCTTAAACTAGTACTGGAAGATTCTCTAATCTTTACCTTTGTTAATTCTGAACCAAAATATGAAGCCAAAAATTCTCTTTTTATAAAATCCGGACCATCTATTATCCATTTAGGAACCCTATATCCCAATTTTGCTTTATCCCCATTCGGAGTTCCCAAGGCAGAAAACAATAAGGCAAGTGGTTTACTTCGTATTTCGAAATCATAACCAGATCCTTTTATATTCAATTTTTTTCCTTTGACTGTAATTATTTTATTTTCAACAGTTTTAATATAAATTTTCTCTGGTTTGAACCCCAAGCTTTCTATATCTTTCCGTATTGTTATCAAATCTTTCTTTTTTCCCCGGAATATAAGTCTTGCAGAATCTTTTTTTAATATAAAGGTTCCATCTCCAAACAAATGACCCATTAGCCTTCCAACAATCATAACTCTTTGGTCCTTAAGATTTAAAGGCAATAATTTCAAATCTCTTAGAGTTTTTTTTGCATGTTTAATATAAGTCTCTTTTGGAGCAACATTTTCAATAGCCTTATCAGTAATCAATTCTTTTTCTATCTCTTTAAAAATAGGCGTATCTAGGGGTCTCAAGATTAATCTATCCCCCAATTTTAATTTTTTTGTTTGTTTAAGACCATTTTTAATATAGAAAGGATGATCACCGGTAGCAACTACTTCTCTTCCAGTATTAGTTTTGATTTTATAGCATTTAGCACCATATTCTTCAGGTTTTAAACCCCAAAATTTCTTTAATTCAGTTGATTTTAATGATTTTTTCTTCCAATCAAAAGTAGCAAGTTCAGATTCTTTCCAGCAATTCTTCAACTCATCAATAGGTCTTTGTATACCACTACTTAATTGAACATTAGTATCAGGAGCAACACAAACACTTGGATTTAATCTAAAACTTCTACCAGGTAAAATCTTAACTCTATGCCCCATAATGCTCATTCTATGCAGACTTGGCTGTCTGTTAAATATGCTTACATCATTATCCATTAAATGTCTTTCAACTACAAACCCTGGTTGTAATTCTTCTAATAGTTGTTCTTTGGTTTCTTCAGTTATTTTTTTCTTCTTTCCATCAGACCTTATAACATAATTAGCTCCAGGATAAATTTTAGAACCTCTTTTAATAAATTCCTTTAATCTCTCAATATTCCATTCAGTAACTCTCTCAGGTATAGTTAATTCCATTGCTACCTCAAGAGGAACTCCTACTTCATTTAAAGCAATCATAGGATCAGGACTAATTAATGTTCTAGCTGAATAATTTACTCTCTTACCAGTTAAATTATGTCTAAATCTTCCTTCCTTACTTTTAATTCTTTCAGTTATGGTTTTCAATGGTTCTCCACTTCTATGTCTGGCAGGTGGAACAGCAACAGTTGAATTATCAAAGAAAGTAGTTATATGGTACTGTAGTAAATCCCATAAATCTTCAACAATAATTTCAGGCGCACCAGCATTTATATTTTCAAATAATCTTTGATTAATTCTCACAATATCCCCTAATTTATGAGTTAAATCATCTTCACTCCTTTCTCCACTTTCTAAAGTAATGCTTGGTCTTATTGTTACAGGAGGAATCGGCAATAAAGTCAAAACAACCCATTCAGGTCTTGCCTTTCTAGGTTCCAACCCCAATAATCTAACATCTGTGTCATTTATTTTTTCTAATTTACTTCTCATTTCTATTGGGAAAATTCTTTTATCATTTTCAATAATAGTAGTTGGTTTTTCTAAAGAAACTTTAAACTGTTTAGCTTGACAATGAGGACATTTTTTGACATTTTTTAATTTATTAATGAGTAAATTAACTTGCTTTCTTCTTGCAGTAACCCCTTTTTCCGCTTCAATATTATCCAGTTTAGCTGATAATTTTTCTATTTCTTCTTCAGAAACTAAAATCCTGCCACAATCTCTGCATGTACTTCTTAAGAAAGCTAATATTATATTAATTCCTTTTAAATGAACTACTGACCTTGCTAATTCAATATAGCCAAAATGACCAATACATTCTTTTAATTTCCCCCCACAACTTTTACATCTTAATCCAGGATCAATTACCCCTAGTCTAATATCCATTAATCCCCCATCAACAGGGTACCCTTCTTTATCATAAAGTTCAGGGGTAACAACCTTCGCAGTAGCCATTTTTTTAATATGTTCCGGACTCAAAAAACCAAATTCAATTGAATCTACTTTTTTGGATATATATTCTTCTGCCATTTTTAGTATTTACTTTTCAACACCAATTTTGGATGTATACATAAACTTTTTAATTCATCTAATAGTAACTTAAACGCATAACTTAACTCAATAGGTGAAATTTTAACATTATCCCCACATCTTGGACAATATTGTCTATTTCTAAATAAATCATTTATAGCTAGCATTCCACATTCTTCACAAACATGAACTATCGTCTTATCAGAATCAAATCTCTCTTTTAATAATAATGAAGCGCCATGAGCAACAAAACAATCCTTCTCCATCTCTCCAAGTCTTAATCCTCCTCCCTTACTTCTACCTTCAATTGGTTGTCTGGTTAATAATTGGATTCTACCACTAGCTCTTGCATGTAATTTATTAGCAACCATATGTTTTAATTTCAAATAATACATACTGCCTATATAGACTCTAACATCATATCTATTCCCAGTAATACCATTATACATGGTTTCCATACCATTATCTCTAAAGCCCATTTCAAACAGAGTATCTCTTAAAGTTTTTTCAGGCTCAGAATCAAAAGTGCTGCCATCAATATATCTTCCACCTAAAGCTCCAGCTTTTCCAGCTAATAATTCTATCATATGACTAACAGTCATTCTTGACGGAATAGAATGTGGACTGTGGACTATATCAGGAACAACTCCCTTAATGCTAAAAGGCAAATCAGTTTGTCCAACACACAACCCAATTACTCCTTTTTGACCATGTCTTGAAGTAAATTTATCTCCAATCTCCGGAACTCTTTCATCTCTTAATCTTACCTGTACAATTTTATTGCCCTCTTCATTCTCTGTAACAACAACCATATCAACTACTCCTTCTTCTCCTTGTCTAACAACAACACTGCTTTCTCTTCTAACATTAGCAGCAAAACTAAAGTCTTCCATCTCCCCTAAAAATCTAGGTGGACTTGTTTTACCAATAATAACATCTTCAGATTTAACTTTAGCTCCTGGATAAACAATACCATCATTTTCCAAGAATTTATAATCCTCTTCACTTTTATAACCTTTAATTTCTTTATCTGGTATTCCAATTTCATCAATTAATCCGCCAGAATACCTTAGCTCTTCAGCGTTATAAGGTCTAAAATAAGTGCTTCTAGCTAATCCTCTTTCAATAGAACTCTTATTTATAACAATTGCATCCTCCATATTATATCCATCATAGCACATTTCAGCAACGATAACATTTTGTCCGCTTGGATGTTTATCATAAGCAGAGATATCATGCATAAAAGATTTAACAAGTGGTTTTTGAGGATAATGTAAAATACTAACATCAGTATCCATTCTTAATAAGAAGTTAGAAACGTACATACCTAAAGCATGCTTCTGATTTTTGCTTCCACCATTTAATTTGCTTGCTGCATCAAAGTTAGCATAAGGAACTAAAGAAGTTGTTAATCCTAAAATTGTAACAGGGGCAATTTCCAAATGTGTATGCTCATTAGTTAAATCTTCTTCTTTTAAAGCAACTAAACAATTTTCTTCCTCCGCAGCATCCAAATATTCTATTACTCCTTCTTTAATTAAATCATCCCAGGTAATTTCATCTCTCTTTAATCTGTCAATTATTTCCTTAGTTAAACAACTTTTACTATCTTTAACAACAATAAGCGGCCTTCTAGCTCTTCCATTAGAAGTATCAATATAAATAGCATCAAATTCCTCATCCTTGTATATATTCAAAACATCTGGAATCTTCCCCTCTCTTCTGTCATTTATCACACTAGCCAAAAAGGTTTTTCCATCTGTTACTTTTCCTACATATTTTTCATTAAAATAGACATCAACCATTTTTCTCTAACCCAATTTTTTCCAAATGTTTTATAATTTTATTTTCATCTGTGCTTTTATGCGCAACATCGCAAAGCATTGCTAAATTTTTTCTTAAACCAATAGGAGTTCCTTCTGGAGTTTCAATAGGACAATTATGTGTAATAAACCCATTGGCAATAAATGAATGGGTGTCTTCAACTGTAGTAAAATCCCTCACATCATTTAAATCTTCAATTTTTTTGTCAACTATTTTTTCCCAAACAGTCCCAGATTCACCTAATTTAACTTTTTTTAGCCATCTTTCATAAGGTAATAACATATTTTGAGTAAGTCTTGTATTTTCATATCTATGAGCTTCGTATAACCACCTTCTTACAGTTCCATAATTAATGTTTAACATAGAAGAAATTTCTTTAGGATTAACTCCTTCTTTATATAATGATCTAACTTTATTTTTTAAACTCACTCTTTTTCTAATAGCAAAATCATGTAACCTTAACCATTCTCCAATATAATTTGCTTCTCTCTCTTTTTGTATACAATATCTATAACCTATTTTTGTTAATAAATTTTTTATATTGTTTTGGGATTTTCCAAATATAATTTTACATTTTAACATTACTGCCCCATCTTTCCTCTTATAATCTTCCCCCATTTCAACTCTCTTAATTAAAACTCCAAATTCATTAAATAATTCTTTAATGTCTTCAGAAAATTTTATAATATTTTTTTTCATATTTTTCTTTTTATGAAAAATTAAATGATCAATATACAATTTACTTCCAGACTTCCTTTCATTTCTTATACTAATTCTTGGTTTGGACCCATCTCCCCCAAGTAAAGCACCTAAAAACTCTCTTTTCACAGATAGACTAGATTTGAATATCCATTTAGGAATTTCTAATTTTATATCTGTTTTCTTACCAACGGGAGCTCCAGCATTAACTAATAAAGAACGCAAAGCACCCCCTTTACTTAACATAAAAGTTCTATATTTTATTATTCCTCTATCTGTTTTTATTTTTGTATGTTTCTCAGATATTTTTGAAGGCTTAAACCCCAATAACCTAATATCCTCAGCAATATTTTCAGCATCTCTCTTACTACCACAATAAAATTCTAAATTATACTTTCCACAGTGTCCATCAGATAAAATATGACCTAACAACCTAGCTATTATTTCAATTTTATAATTATTTGTTGTTAAAGGTAAAAGTTCATTATTTCTTAATTCTTTTATATAGTGTTTAAACCTACTAGGAGAATTTTTCTTAATATCTTCCTCACCAACAATATTATATCCTAACTTTTCAGTAGGCAATTCAGGTAATTTAACAGAGTCTAAAGAAGGATATACAGCAACTTCATCTCCTTTATTTAATTTTATAGCATCAAGCCATCCATGTTTAGTATAAAAAGGGTGGTCTTCTGTGGCAACTATTTTTCTACCACTTTCAGAAATTAATTTAAAAACCTTTTTTCCTATTAACTGAGGATTTGAAGTATAATATTTTGATATAGCAGAAGATTTTAAATTTTCATTTTTAACATCAAACGTGCTAATCTTATGATGATGCCAGCAATTTTGTAGCATTTCTAAATTTCTACTTGAATATTTATCTGCCAATAGAACATTAGTATCCTTACTTAAGCATAATCTTCCCCAATGAGTGCAATGTAATGCTCTAGCTTCAAAATTCTCCTGACTTGCACTTAATAAACTTACAACTCTTTTTAAATGGCTCATAGTTCCTAAGAAATTTGTCCTGTCAATATTTTGGCTTATTCCGCTTCTGCTTCCAGGCCAGTTTCCAGTTGCTAGTGCACTCGTGATTCTACCACTCAACAACTTATCTCTTATAATTATTTTAATTGAATGGAATTTTCCTCTTTTTACTAATCTCTGGAAATTATATAGCATATCATTAATAAGCACTCTGAAGTTAACTCTGAATAATTCTGTTAATAAATCTCCGCTTAACCTTATTCTTTTATTTATATAATGGTCTTTATCACTTAAACTTTTTCCATCTCTGCTCACCATTAAAAATCTTCTTACTATTTTACATAAATTATATGCTTTAACTATTCTGTCTTCCTTAGTAACTCCAAGATGCGGCAGTAAATATCTATCTAGTTGTTCTCTTGTCCTCTCCATTTTTATTTCCTTAGTCTGGGTTATTCCCCCTTGTCTTGCTAGATATTCAACAGCATCATCTTCAGTCTTTAAATCAACAGACTTAAACAAATTCACAAAAACATCATCATATTCTTTCTCCCCACATATAAGATTTGCAATATCTTGATCTTTTGTTAAACCTAAGGCTTTGATAACAGTAACGATAGGCAATCTCTTAAATCTTGTAAAACTAAGATAAATTACACCATCTTTCATTTGCTCGATTAAATGAGGTATCCTTAATCCTCCACCCTCTGAAAATATTTTAGCATTATATCTGCTAGGACCTACAGAAGTCTTATCAACAAATAACCTATTACTTGCTAAATCTTCAACCATAACCAAAACTCTTTCATTACCATTCAAAATAAAATAACCGCCTGGATCATCTGGATCTTCTCCTTTTTCAATAAGCTCTTCTCTCTTTAATCCATTTAAATGACAAAATTTACTTTTAATCATAAGCGGTAATCTACCAATTTCAGAAACAAAACTTTCAACCTGTACTCCATCAATATGTGCACTAACCTCCAAGAATATTGGAGCAGCATAAGTCAACTTTCTTAATCTAGCTTCACTTGGGAAAATGTCTCTTCTGCTTCCATCCGCTTCAATTATTTGCGGTTTTTCAATCCATATCTTATCAACCTTAATCTTAAATTCTTGAACATCACTTGGGATAACACTAGGAATAATTTCTCCAGTTTCATCAATTACAGTTTGTAATTCTTTTTCAATAAAATTATCAAAAGATTTTAGATTAGCTTCTACAAAAGAATGTTTGTTAAAATATTTCTGAATTAAAATTTTATAATCCTTAACCATGAATAACCACCCTATAATATTTAGAAGTTCCTGTAGTAGGACTATTTCTGCTTATTTCTATTATATCTCCTGATTCAGCATTTAACTCATCTATAGCAGGATCGCTGGCAGATATAACAGGTAATTTTTCTTTTGCAATATTATATTTTTTTAACAAATCTTCAGAGGCTTGTTCGCTAAGCTTTGCATGTTTCAGGAGTAAAATATGCCCTTGAATATCCAACTTTTTCCTCATTAGTAGTCCTCTTGCTCACTAAATTTACCGAACCAATTATCTCAGTTATTTTTATCCTCGGAGAAACTGATGAAATTTATGAGCATCCACTAAAACGAAGTTTACAGCATATTTATAAATGTTTCGATTTTAA
>JAHJRB010000101.1 GCA_018831025.1 Nanobdellota archaeon
ATAGTTTTTGACTAACACTTCCGGGGAGACAACATTACCCAATGACTTGGACATCTTCTGTCCGTTTACAGTAAAATATCCGTGGATGAAAAGGGTCTTAGGAAGTTTATTCCCTGTTGCTAATAGTAATGCTGGCCAAATCGTTGCATGTACTCTTAATATATCTTTAGCCATTAATTGTATATCGGGTGGCCAAAATTCATTGAATTTATTTTTTTCTTTCAATCCAGTGAGATAATTCCAAAAAGCATCTACCCAAACAAAACAAGTATGATTTTTATCAAAAGGAAGTTCAACTCCCCAATAGATTTTTTCTTTTAACCTTGAAATAGAGATATCTTTTAGTCCGCTTTCCAAGAAAGTAATTATTTCTTTTCTTCTATTTTCTGGCAAGATGCAATATTTTCCAGATTTGATTAATTTGAGAAGCTGATTTTGAAATTTAGATAATTTAAATAAATAAGCTTCTTCTTTTCTTAGTTCAGGTTCTATTTTATGTAAGGGACATTTTCCATCTACTAAGTCACTTTCTGTAAGATATTGTTCACAACCAACACAATAATATGATTCATAATGCCCTTTGTAAATATATTTTTTATCATAAAGTTCTTGAAGAATTCTTTGAACTTCTTTTTCATGATTTTTGTTTGTAGTCCTTATAAAATAATCATTAGAGATATTTAGTAATTTGAATACATCTTGGAACTTCTTAGCTATTTTATCTACAAAGATTTTTGGGTTTATATTTTTCGATTCTGCGGTTTCTTGTATTTTTTGGCCATGCTCATCTGTTCCTGTTAAGAAAAAAACATCTTCTGATTTTAGACGATGCCATCTAGCTAAAACATCCGCAGCTATAGTCGTATAAGCACTTCCTACATGCGGATCTGAATTTGTATAATATATTGGCGTTGTTACATAAAATTTTTCCATAGTTTAAAAATCTGTATTTTATTTATATAAAGGTTTTGACTGCGCCTTGCGGGAATCGAACCCGCATCTTAGCCTTGGGAAGGCCATATTGTTCCATTCAACTAAAGGCGCATACTATTTTGTTTTGAAAGGTAAATTTTGACAATTAGCGTAACTTTCCATCAGCTCTATTACTTTGTCTCTTTTGGGGACTATCCCTTCGGATAGGAATCTCTTATAGCGAATTATGTTTTTTATATTGCTACTACCCACAATTTTAAAAAAATAATGCACTTCTTTTTGGTCCTGTATGCGGATATTTAACCCTTTGTTTCCCTTAGAAGCATGAAATCCTAAAATATTTAATAATTTTAAAATATTCTTAGCGATATAAGGAGATTTCGTTTGAAACTCAATTATTGCTCTATTATAACCCTTTTGTTTTTCATAAATACCTCCGTCTGTATCAAACAATCCTCTTAATGCTGCACAAGAAGAGGGAATATCTTTAAAAACCCAATTAGGTAGTGATGCTTTATTTTTTATTTTATTTCCAATTTTAAGTCCATTTTTTTGCAAGATTTTTATTAATTCCACTGAATAAACATCCAAGAGGGTATTATTTTTGTTACATGGATTTAAAAAAATCTTAGAATCTAAATCAAAGAGTTCTCTTATTAGTTTCTTTATATAGAGCGTATAATCTTTTTGTGTAGAATCACAAGACAGTGTAAATTCTTTTTTATCCAAATGTCCATCTCCTAAAGCACATCCTAAAAACTCTGCTAAATTTGTATTACTTGGGGGAATTTTTATTTGTTTTTTATTCTTGCCTCCACCTTTAATTTGTCCCCATTTAGGAGGCAATTCTTTTTCCACCCAGTCTTTTAATAAAAAATCCCAGTCTTTAAATGGATATATCAAAAAAAGTTTTTTTGCTTTTTTGAGAGGAATCGTTCTTTTTTCTGTATACCAATCGATTTGTATTGTATGGGGGTGAATGTTTAATATTTTAGCTAATTCGTTCCAAGTTTTTTTAGAATGTTCTTTAATTGTTGCTATAAATTCCTTTTGTAAATCTTTTTTAAATTTTAGTCTTTTATCAATAATATATTCTCCTTGTCCTCTCATTTATTCTACTAAGTAAACTACATATATAAAACTTTCTACTTCATCCTAATCACTAGACTATTGGCGCAAAAAATAGCCCCACCAGGATTCGAACCTGGGTCTGAACCTCCAGAGGGTCCAATGCTTGGCCACTACACTATGGGGCTTTACTAAAAAAATCAATATTTTAGACTTTTAAACTTTATCACCATAATGTTTATTAATTAAAATAGATTTTTTATTTATGAGGTGATAAAACTTGAATAAATTAATGGTTGGGATTGTGGCTTTCCTTTTAATAGGGGCCTATATGATAACTGTAAATAAAGAGTATGATATAAAAAACGATGCTAATGACAGGGAAGGTTTTTTAAAAGATTTCAGCGGGTGGATAGTAAACTTAGGAAAAAATGTTAAGGATGTTGCTGGCGTTGCAAAAGAAAAAGAATGGTTGCCGAATGAAGAAGATTATGAAGAATATAGCGATAATGACACAATAAAAAAATGATTTTGCAAGAACCCAACAGTATGAATGAATGTGTATATTTTACTAATCGTAATGATAATAATGGAAAAGTAAAAGCCTGGGTGTTTAAAGAAAAATGTCCCAAATGTGGGAAGTGTTTAATGGGCAAGCCTAAAGATGAGAAAACTGGTAGGGCAAAAATAAGAGCTACAGAGTATATTTGTGAGGAATGCGGATATAAAGTTCCTAAGCAAGAGTATGAAGATAGCTTAACTATTAATATAAAATACACCTGCGGTAAATGTAATAATTCTGATGGGATTTCTATGCCTTTTAAAAGAAAAAAAGTTCAGAGAATAGATGAAGAAACTGGGAAAAAGAAAGCTATTGAAACTATAAGATTTGAATGCGGTAAATGCGGAGAACTTATGGATGTTACAAAGAAGATGAAGTGAGATAGTTTTATAAGTTTTTATTTTTTAGTAGGTATATGTCATTTCCAATCCCTGTTGTTAGAGCGATTCTTGAAGATTCAGAAGGAAGAATCTTGCTATTAAGAAGAAGAGGTAGAG
>JAHJRB010000102.1 GCA_018831025.1 Nanobdellota archaeon
AAAAACAAATTTAAACGAATATCAAAACTTAAGATTTTCAGTACCTTCTTTAACCTCAAAGCAAAAAAATGAAATTAGCTACAAAATCATTTCAACAAATTTAAGAGACATCTCAAAACTTAAAACTTTAATATTATCTCAGGAATTAAGCTCTAGTTTAGTTACAATTAACTGTGGAAACGGAATTTGCAATCCAGGCGAAGATTTTATAACATGCCCTGAAGATTGTCGTTGCGGAAATAATAAATGCGATTTAGATGAATCTGAGACCTCATGTCCTGAAGACTGTAAAAAATTCCCCATAGCAATTTTAATATCCCTTGTAGTCCTTTTAGGAGCTATAGCTTCTTTTATTTTTGTAATTTATAAAACTCCTTCATTAAGGGATAAACTTAATCTAGATGAGTTACTTTCAAAATTTAAACACAAAAAACAATTATTTACAAATGAAGAAGATTTACAAAAATTAATTAGTTTCATCAAAGCTTCAAAAGCTCAGGAACATACTGAAAAACAAATTTCTTTATCTTTAACTAAAAAAGGCTGGACAAAAACGCAAGTTAATTTTGCTTTAAAAAAATCAAAAGTAGATTAATTTTAATAAATAAACTAAGCTTCCCAAAAATATTAAAAATCCCAATAAGAATAATAAAAAACTAACAACATTTATCCATCTCTTCGTCCCTAATTTTACAATAACACCACTTAAAGTTATGGTTATTACAGAAGTTAATAAACAGATTAAAGCTACGATAACTAAAGAAAACCAAGGTTGGATAAATTCCGTCTTGTTTAAAAACTCTAAATATCTCAAAACCCCTGAACTAAAAAAGTAGCGATTAAAGTTATTAATAAAACAGCATTTAACTGCCTTCCAGAAAATTGATATTTTATTAAAAGAAGAGATTCAGAATAAGTTATCTAAAGAAACAAAAAAGATATTTGAAAAAATAAAGGCTTTTTCTATTGATTCTAAGAAAAATGAGCTTTTAAATAAAAAATTAACTGGAAAAGACATGTTGTTAAATGCTGTATTTTTAATTGAAAAGGATAATATTGAAGGTTTTAAAAGAAAAATCCAGGAATTAAATATTAAAGATGGATTAGACATTCAGATTTTCGGAGGTTTTCCTCCTTATAATTTTATTAGCTAAAAATCAACCCAAAGATTTATATAGGTTAACTGAATGATTATATAGTATAACTGTATAAAATGATAACGGATAATGAAAAAAAAATCTTGAAATTTTTGTTGACGCATTTGAATAGTGATTACTCTATTAATGAAATTGCCAAAAAATGCAATTTAGCACCCAATGGAGCTTACGAGATATTAAAAAAATTTGAAGGGAAAGAAATACTGTTGTCCAAAAAAATAGCTAATACAAAGTCCTATAAAATTAATTTGGATAGTATAGAGGCAAATAAACTATTGGAGTTAATACTAATTCCAGATTATAAAGAACCAAAAATAAAATATAGATATGCTGATTTAAAGCCATTAGAAGATATAACTAGTCTCTGTATAATTTTTGGTTCATATATAACAAAGAAAGAAAAACCAAATGATATTGACATTTTATTTGTTATTAAAAAAACAGATCACAAAAAATATTCAGAAGGCGTAGAAAAAATAAAAAGAATTTTACCTCTGAAATTACATGATATTATTCAAACAAAGGAAGATTTAACTGAAAAAATAAAAAAAGAAGAGGATATAATTGTAGAAGCAATATCTTCAGGGATTATTCTATGGGGGCATGAGTTTCTTATCAAAGTAATAAAAAATGCAATTAAAAAATAAACTTAAGGAATGTTTTAAAGAAGGGGAAAGAGGAGGAGAAAGACATAAAGGATTAAAAAAAATAGAATTAAACGAAACCTTGATAGACGAGTATTTAAAAAAAGCGAAGCATAATTTAAATGCAGTTACAGAATTTAAAAATATTCAATTAGATATAACTTTAGCAACATCTTCTATATTTTTCTTACCATTTTTAATAAGCATTTTATATTCTCCGTTATCAATTATAAAACTATTACCAGAAATAATAAACATTATGTTACTATCCGCATTAATTGGGTTTGCAGCTTCAATAATTTCATCTTTAATTTGGCATAATTTAAAAACTTTAAAGTTTATAGTTAAATTTGAATATACTTAAAATGAATAAAAAAGAGGTAGAAATAGGAATAGTGGAAATTGTTTTAGTAGCATTAGTAATAGTTGCTATTTATAATTACATTGAACCCTCTTACACAGGTTACGGAGTTTACACAGGATCAAAAGAAATAACATTTACCAACCCTTCAGATTTTACTTACAATAATTCTTTAATACAAATTACTAATGGAGAAGTTTCTTTACTGCAACAACAAATAAACTCTTCTTGGTTAACCTACGAATACGAAAATTTTGACGCAGAAAAAGCATATTATGATTACTCTAATAAAACAAATAAATTAATAGAATTAGATAACAATCACCATTCAGTCTATAATAACAAAATTTTTGATATTACATTTTTAGAATTTTTAAATAATGGAGATACAATAACAATATATACAAAATCAAGCAATCCAAATATAATCAAATTATGTAAAGCAAGCACAATCTGTAATGAAAATAATCTAGGAACAATAATT
>JAHJRB010000103.1 GCA_018831025.1 Nanobdellota archaeon
AGAAACATCGTCAGGCAACATAGATGCATGAATTCCTCCGACTATAGTTCTTGCTTCTAAACCTCTTGCGTTTCTAGCTCGTTTATAGTCTCTTGCTATTTTTCTTCCTCTATCTATGGTTGTAGTCATACAACTAAGAGCTAAAATATCCACGGGGAGTAATTCTTCTTCAGTTATTTCTCTTTCAAGAATATTTTCATTTATAATTGAAGCATCATAGCCTGCCTGAGAAGCCATAGTTGCTAGATAAACAGGACCTAACATTGGGATTTTCATTGCTCTTGCAAAAACATTAGAGTATGCGCCTTGTGGTTCTACGAACAATACCTTTTTCATCTATATTTGGTAAAACCATAATATTAATAAAAGTTTTTAATCAATAATATTCGATGTCAATTATTAAAAAAGGTAGGGTATCTTATGAAATGGGAAACATAGGTATGGGAGAAGCAGGAGTTGGAGATGTTTTAAAACCCGGACCGGGGAGTATTATCGAGATTATTGTAGGGAAAGAAGGAGAAAGTTGGCAAACGGTGTTTATTACAGAAACAGGAAGAGGGATACGTTGTTATGGTGTTTGGAATTATGGTAGAAAGATTACCTAAAATTCTCTAGTTCTTTTGATAGTTCTTCTAATTTTCTAAATCTTTCTAAAGTTTCTATTTTTAATTGTTTTATTAAAGAATTTAATTTTTTTAATTTGTATTTTCTATCTTCATTTACTATTAAACCAGAATCCATTAATTTGTTTAGATGAAAAACTACTGTTCCTCTAGACAATCTAGAATTAAGAGCTATATCATCACTTCTAAGACCCTTTTTTTCCTTATAGAGTTCTAAAAAAACCCTAAAACAAGAGCTTTCTTTATCTCTATCATTAAACATACCTAAAGAATCAGATAACCATTGAAGTTTTGAGTTTATATCTTCTTCTGGTTCTTGTTCTTTTCTTATTATTACTATTTTTCTGAACATATTTAGTATTATAATAGAAAGATTTATATATTTTCTGTTTACTTTAAATCAACAGAATAAATTAAAAACAGTTTATCTAAAATTAACGGGGGTTAATATGAAAAAAGCTAATAAACAAGACTCTAGAGTAGAAGAATTAACTAATGATGTCAAAAGAATTCAAGCAGATTTTATTAATTTTAAGAACAGAGTTGAGAAAGAAAAAGAAAATTATGCAAGGTATAAATTAGAAAATTTTGTTTTAAAATTATTAGAGGTAATTGATAATTTTGAGCTAAGTTTAAAGAATAATAAAGATAAAGGAGTAGAGATGGTATATAAACAGTTTTTAGATATTTTAGAAAAAGAAGGAATAAAAAAAATAACAGAAAATGAGGAATTTGATGCTAATTTACATGAAGCTGTTGAAAAAGTAGTGGGAGAGGAGAATAAAGTTATAGAAATTATAAAAGATGGATATATGTTCAATGAAAATGTTTTGAGACCAACCATAGTTAAGGTTGGAGGGGGAAAATAAAATGACAAAAGTAATTGGAATTGACTTGGGAACCACCATGAGTGCTGTAAGTTTTTTAGAGGCTGGAAAGCCAAAGATAATTCAAAATTCAGAAGGAAGTAACATAACACCAAGTGTTGTTAGTATTAAAGATGGAGAAATTATAGTTGGAGAAATAGCCAGAAGACAAGCAATTGTTAATCCAAAAAATACTATTAGAAGCATTAAAAGATTGATGGGCAGTGATGAAAAGATTAATGTTGATGGAAGAGAATATACTCCTGAACAGATCTCTGCATTTATATTACAAAAATTAAAAAGAGATGCTGAGGCATATTTAGGAGAGGAAGTTAAAGATGCAGTTATTACTGTTCCCGCTTATTTTAATGATGCTCAGAGAAATGCAACTAAGAATGCTGGAAAGATAGCTGGATTTAATGTTAAAAGAATTGTTAATGAGCCAACAGCAGCTAGTTTAGCTTATGGATTGGATAAAAAAGAAGAGAAAACTGTATTAGTTTTTGATTTTGGGGGAGGAACTTTTGATGTAAGTATACTAGAATTAGGAGAAGGTATTTTTGAGGTTAAGGCAACTTCAGGAGATAATAAACTTGGAGGGGACGATATTGATGACAAATTAATTGACTATATGGCTAATGAATTTAGGAAGAATCATGGTGTTGATTTAAGAAAAGATGCTAGTGCCTTGCAAAGATTAAAGGAAGCTGCAGAAAAAACTAAAATAGAATTAAGCAGCAGCAGTAAAACGAGCATTAACCTGCCTTATCTGTATTCAGATTCTAATGGTCCTAAGCATTTAAATATGGAGATGACAAGAAGCAAGCTAGAAGAATTAATTTCTGATATTTTAGACAGATTAAGAAAACCTACTTTACAAGCACTTAAAGATGCTAAAATGACTGCTAAAGATATTAACAAAGTTCTTTTAGTTGGAGGAAGCACTAGAATTCCTGCTGTAAAAAAATTAGTAAAAGAGATTACAGAACAAGATCCAGATCAAAGCGTGCATCCTGATGAAGCTGTAAGTTTAGGGGCTGCTATTCAAGCAGGAGTGCTGTCTGGAGATGTTAAAGATGTTTTGTTATTGGATGTAACTCCATTAACTCTAGGTATTGAAACTTTAGGTGGAGTAAGAACTCCGCTTATTGAAAGAAATACTACAATTCCAAGTAAGAAAAGTCAAATATTTAGCACTGCTGCAGATAATCAACCTGGAGTAGAGATTAATGTATTGCAAGGAGAAAGAGAGATGGCTAGTGATAATAAATCTTTAGGAAGATTTATGTTAGATGGGATACCGCCTGCTCCTAGAGGAGTTCCACAGATTGAGGTTACTTTTGATATAGACGCAAATGGCATTGTTAATGTTAAGGCTGTTGATAAAGGTACTAACAAAGAACAAAGTATTACCATTAAAGACTCAACTAACTTAAAGGAAGATGAGATAGAGAAGATGAGAAAAGATGCTGAAGAACATGCTGAGGAAGACAAAAAGAAAAAAGAAAGTATTGAAATTAAAAACAATGCTGAATCTGTTGTTTTCCAAACAGAGAAAATGTTGAAAGAATATGGAGATAAAGTTGATAAAGACACTAAAGTAAAATTAGAAAAAGAAATAAATGAGTTGAAAGAGACTTTAAAGACAGATAACTCTGAGAAAATAAAAACTAAGTTAGAGGAAGTTCAGAAAGTTGCTCAGGAAATTGGGACTAAGATGTATCAAGAAGCTGCTAAAGCTGAACAAGCTAAAAAAGGGGGGGATAAAAAATCCTCTTCTAAAGATAATGTTGTAGAGGGAGAGGTAGTTAAGGAAGATAAGGGAAATGATGCAAGCAAGAAGTAATCATTTATATGAATTACTTGAATCTGACGTTGATATTTTTATTGACGCGGATTTAATGAGTCGGTTAAGAAGCAATCCTAGCCATAAAAGAAACGAGGTTTTTGGAGAAACTGATAGCAATAGTGTAATTATGTATTATGAATATATGAGGGGGATACTAGGGAATGTGAGTGAAACAATGGTTAGAAGATTGGTTTTACATTTTTTATATGAAGGAAGATGACAAAAAAAGATTATTACGAAATTTTAGGAGTTAGAAAAGATTCTAGTAAGGCGGATATTAAAAAAGCCTATAAAAAACTAGCTTTAAAGTATCACCCAGATAGAGGAGGAGATGCAGAAAAGTTTAAAGAAATTTCTGAAGCTTATGCAGTCCTTAGTGATAATACTAAAAAAGAAACCTATGACCAATTTGGACATCAAGGCTTTGACCAAAGATATAGTCAAGAAGATATTTTTAGAAATGCAAATTTCCAAGATATTTTTTCTGAGATTTTTGGTAATCAAGGAGGTTTTGGTGGAAGTATTTTTGATATGTTTTTTGGTGGAAGTAGACAAGGACATAGAGAACAAAGAGGGAGTGATTTGCAGTATGAAATGGAAATAGAATTTGAAGAAGCGGCTTTTGGAACTGAAAAAGAAATTACAATACCTAGAACTGAAGCATGCAAGAAATGTGATGGAAGCGGTAGTAATGATGGTGAAATTGAAAATTGTGAGGATTGTAATGGAACTGGACAAGTAAATAGAATTCATAGAAGTATTTTTGGAATGATGCAACAAATAATGGTTTGTAGAAAATGTAATGGTAGTGGGAAGAAAATAATTAATCCTTGTAAGGAATGTAGTGGAAGTGGGTTAACTTCTAATATTAAAACTATAAAAGTTAAAATTCCTGCTGGAGTAGATAATGGAAATCAAATTAGATTAAGTAATGAAGGTAATGTTAATGAAGAAGGTAAACATCCTGGAGATTTATTTATAATTGTTTATGTAAAACCTCATAAAGTATTTAGAAGGGAAGAAAATGATATTCATATAGAAACCAGTATTTCAGTTATTAAAGCTATTTTAGGTGGGGAGATAAAAATTCCTACATTAAAAGGAAATACTAAATTAAAAATACCTAGTGGAACTCAAAGTCATACACTATTTAGATTAAAAAATGAAGGAATTCCTTATGTTAACTCTAAAGAAAAAGGAGATCAGTATGTAAAAGTTTTAGTTGATGTTCCCAAAAAAATTAATAGAAAACAAAAAGAATTGTTAGAAAAATTTGAAAAAGAAAGTAAGAAAAAATTTGGATTGTTTTAGTTATATTCTTTAGTATAATTAAGTTTTTAAGTGGTTAAGATTTGTGAATATTATGGTCGAAGCTAGATTATATAAATCAAGAAGCGATTTAGACCTTTTTGATTATCTTTTGGTAGAACTTAGAGCAATTAATACTATTAGAAGAGAAATTCACGTTAAACCAGATGAAGAAAACCCAACATTATCTTTTCATTTAAGAATATATTCTGGAATTAGAGCAGAACTTCAAACAAGAGATGTATGGGAAGAATCTTATCGTGAAGATGTTGAAAAACTTGAAGGGGAAATTGCAGACCTTTTACAACCTGAATCTCAACCTAACTAAAGTTTTTAATGTTCTAGAACCCTTTAGAAAAGCGTTCGCGGAAATTATAATTTAAGTCTTAGTCTTATTAAGGTTTTAAGCGTTCTTAGGATTTCTTTTTTTGATATTTTTGTTTCTCCAAGTTCTCTGTCTTTGAATATAATTGGAGTTTCTCCTATTTTAAATCCAGCTTTTTGAATTAGAAAAGACATTTCAACTAAAAAAGAATAGCCATTTGATTTTATAGCATCTAAATTTAAAGAGTTTAACACTTCTTTTTTGTAACATCTATAACCAGTAGTATTATCATGTGTTTTTAGTCCTAAAATTAATCTTGGTAGGAAATTTCCCCCTAAAGAAATAATTCTTCTATGTATTGGCCAGTCTTTTACTCCTCCTCCTTCTATATATCTAGAACCTAGAACTAAATCATAACCACTATTTATTTTTTTTATAAAATTTGGTATTAAATTAGGGTCATGAGAGAAATCACAATCCATGGTCATTATTAAATCTGCGTTGTTCTTTAAAGAATATTTCATTCCTGCTAAATATGCTCTTCCTAAACCTTCTTTCTTTTTTCTATGGACAATATGAACTATTTTATTTGTTTTTTTTATTTCATCTACTAAAGTTCCTGTGCCGTCAGGACTATCGTCATCTACTACCACAATAAAGCCGTTTATTTTATTTTTAGAAAAAACTTCTGTTAAAGAAGCTATCATCTTTTCTATGTTTAATGCTTCATTGAAAGTTGGGAGTATTACAGATAGTTTCATTTTTTTAATATTACTTCGTGATAGATTAAAGCGCCTTTTAACGACCATCTTATTTTAACTAATTTAAAGTTTGTTTCTTTCAATATATTATTCAACCAAGGTTTATTTCTATATAAAGATACTTCATCTGGAAAAAACTGTTTACGGAATATAAATCCTAAAGAGGAGAAGATTAAATTAATAGGACCATAAACAGAAGGCCAGAATAAAATGCAATAAGAATCTTTTTTTAGAGTTCTATAAAATTCATTTAAAATTTTTATAATATCTTCTTTATGAAAATGCTCCATTACTCCTAGATTAAAAATGCCGTCTATTGAGTTATTTTTAAATGGAAGGGATAAGATATTTGCGTTTACTTTAGAATCTATTGGTAAATTTTTATTTACTTTTTTTAAAACTAAATGAGATAAATCTAAAGCTATTATTTTTCTGTTTTTTATTTTTAAAGAAGTTTCAGAAGAACCAGAACCTGCATCTAGGAATAATCCTTCTTTAGGGAAATATTTGGATAAAGTTGAAGAAAGTTCAGAAGCTATAATTTTTTCTCTTACTAATGTAAAAATAGAAGTTTTACCTTCCTGTTTCCAGTAATTATCCCAGTTTTTAGCCATGTTATATTTTAGGATAGAAAAGGAATATAAGGGTTTTTGTTTTAAAAGTTAAAAAGATATCAAGAATTAAGCAGGAACTTCAACTTCTTCAACTACTTCTGGTTTTTTTACACCAAGCCACATTTCATATTTTTCTCTAGCTTCTTCAGGAGATAAAGGTTCTACAGGATAAAATCCCTTACTTACTCTAGGAACAGCTCCAGCAGCTTCTTCACTAATATCATTTAATCTCTCTTGATTTTCTCTTAAAACTGCATGTGCTGTATCAATAAGATTAATAGGAACACTAAAACCAACATTTCTCACAGCTTTTTTACCATTTTTTGATAATCCCCTATAATTTATTCCTTCTGGTAAAAGTGCTTTTAATCTTTGAGCAGTTCTATCACTATATCTTCCAACACCCATTAACTCTTTAAACATAGGTCTTGCTCTTCCTAATTTACTTAAATCTAACACATGTTCAGCAACATAAGCAACATCTTCATGACTACTGTGTAAAGCAGAATAACCGATTACAGCTTTACCTAAATGAGGTCCCATTTTATCTAAATGTCTTAGTTTTTCTAAGACTGTTGGTTGTAAAATCTTATCAGCAAACTCACTTATATCCGTTCTATCAAATTCTGTACATAATGCAATATAAATTTCTTCGGGTAATTCAGCATTACCCATTGCTTCTGCACCTGCTAAGGCTTCTAAAGGCATTTCTCTTATTCTTTCATCCCTATCTCTATGAAGGGAATAAGAAGGTCTTCTTGTTTCTCCTTTCATTCTTTTAAGAACATTATTAACAAAACCAGCTGAAAGTGTTGTAAATAAAGCTTCTGCTCTTCTAACTGTATCTGCAAAAGTATTTTCCTCATCTACGTAATCTCTAGCGTTTCCATTAAAATCAGGCATTGAAAAAGACCAACTTTTATCTTCTAATCCATTATAAGTATTTGCGAAAGATCTTAATGCTCTTGTTAATTCAACATCACTAGTTATTACCCCAGGTTTTAAGATATCAATATCATACCCCCCCTTCATCATCTTTTAAATCTTCGGCAGTACCAAATATTTCATCTACAATTGAAGGAGTAACTTCCCTATCATAAACATCAACAGCATCTTTCAATGCGCTTAATAAATGAATATTTCCAAATTGGTCTATAGGGACTATTTGTAACATTCTATCAACAATATCATGTTCTCCACGTAAACCATATTGTAAAGCGACATGAGTTAGATAATTATTCTTTTTAATGCCCCTTAATTTTCCTCCAAGACCATCTAAATTAGAAACAACAACTTCAGGATCTAAAGTTCCATTTTCAATAACCTCTGTGATTTCTCTAGCAACTATAGTTCTTTGGTCAAATTCAGGAAAACTAGCTATTGTTTCTCCAAGTTCTTCACCATGTTTAGTATAAGCCCCTAAAGCTTGAGGTAGAATTGTTTTGTAAGCAGAAGATTGGGCAAGAAGTTCAATAGATTTTGGAACATCCAATTGTCTTTCATTAACTAATCTATAGGCAGTAACTGCATCTCCTTGACTAACTGCTACTTGTGCAAACATTGCTTTTGCTTCTATAGACATGTAATTTTCTTAATCTATAATATTTATAAATGTTACTATTTTAAAATTAATAATATTTTTATAGAAAAGAAATATAAAGTTAATTGTTATTTTATACCATAGATGAAACATATTGGTTGGTGTTTAGATCAAATACAAATTGCAATGATGCCTATGCCTAAAGAAGTTATTTCTCCAGAAGATAAAGTAAAAGCTAATGATATACTTGATAAAATTGAAGAATATCTAAAGACCTTAGCTGAATTAATACTAAATCCTGGATTTAAGGAAAAAATACATCAATTAGAAAATGCTTCATCTGAAGGAGCTAGATTACAAGCACATGAAATTGAAGAATTACTTAAAGATCTTGAACATATGTTGTACATATTAGAGTTATATATTACTAATTTAAGAGATATAATCATAAATCATCCTGAACAATGGCATAACAAGGCAAAGGACTTATGTCAAATGATTTCTCAAAAATTTTGTGATGAATGGGGAGAATTACAAGAAAAATTTAGAATTGCAGTCCACTCAGAAGAAGAGTTAAGACAACTTATAACTTCTGAAAAACATTTAGCAGAATTTGTTGGAAACTAACTATTTTTCAAATTAAATTTTAAGAAAGATAATCCTCCGCTTATTATCTTAGAACGCATATTTTTATCTTTTAATTTTTTTGTAAAGTACCAGATTATTTTAGGTCTTAAGTAGAAAGTTCTCCAGGCTTTTCTGTAATATTTTTCTATTTCTTCTCTAGTAAAACCATTTGGAACAAAATTATCTGCGGCAAACATCGAGACTTTTTTCCAGTCTTTATCTAAAGTACCATATTTATCTGCTAAATGATAGCCCATAGCTCCTGGAAACGGAGTAAAGCAGGTCATGTGAAATTCATCTAAAGGAGCTTTTTTTATAAAATCTAAAGTTTCTTGTATTGTTTCTCTAGTTTCTCCGTAATTGCCTATCATAAATAATCCTTTTATTTTTATTCCAGCTTCTTTAGTAAGTTTTAAAGCTTCTAAAGATTTTTCCACTGTAATGTTTTTATTTAAAATTTTTAATATTTTATTGCTGCCAGATTCTAAGCCGTAGTTTATCTGCCAACAACCTGCTTTTTTTAATAAATCCAGGATTTCTTTGTTTACCATGTCAACTCTTCCCATTATTGAAAAAGTAATGTCAATTTTTTCATGTATTATCCTGTTGCAGATTTCTTTTAATCTTGGTCTTAAAGCCAAGAAATTGTCATCCTCTATGAATAAATCTTTTATTTTATAGTTGCTGATTAAATGTTTAATCATGTTAATTACATAGTCTGCTGAGTAACCTCTGATTTTATTTCCAAAGACTTTTTTATCACAAAACACACATTGACCTGGACAACCTCGAGATGTAATTAATAATGTAGCTGGACTTCTATGCAAGGAATCTGCAGCTGGTTGATAATATTTTAATAAATTAGGTAATAAATCCCAAGCAGGAAATGGTAGTTTATCTAAGTCGCAAATAAAAGGTCTAGGCAAAGTAAACTTTAATGAAGAATTTTTTCTAATTAATAATCCTTTAACATTATCTAAAGGTTTTTTGCTATCTAAATTTTTTAATAATTCAGGTAATGTTTCTTCTGCCTCTCCTATAACCCCTATATTAAATTCTGGAAATTTTTTTAAAGTTTCTTCTGGAACTGCAGTTATATGGGGACCGCCTAAGATTGTAATAATTTTTGGATTTAGCTGCTTAACCTTTTTTGCTACTTCTGCTGCGTTAAATATTGAGATTGTGGTAGAGGTGATTGCTAAATAAGTTGGAGAAAATTTTAAAATTTCTTTTACTGTTTCATTAATATCTAACTTAAAGGTCATAGCATCTAATATTTTAGTTTCATAGTCATTATTTCTCGTAATAGCTGCTAAGATAGCTACCCCTAATGGAGGCAATTCACTTCCTCCACCTTCTAAATTTTTATACAAGTCTCTAAGACTAAGTGGCGGATTTAGGAACAAAATTTTGGATTTCATACTTAAAATAGCTTAAAAAATGATTAAAAAGCTTGCGGTTGAGAAATGGAAAGATTTAAAATCAAGAAGATTTATTTTATTATTTTTAATGCATAGATATGGATTATTAGTGATACCGGATTGGTTGGGGAGTGCTAATAAAAATGGAGTTGAGTTGGGTCCTAGTTTTATAGAAAATTCTATTCTTTCAAGTGAATTAAAAAAAAGATTTTCCTGTTTTTCTAATATTAATGTTCCAGAACCAGATAAAAAACATTTAAATGGGGAATATAAAAATATAAAATACCTGCCCGAAATTAAAGAAATGTGTTTAGAGGCAAAGAAAGAAACTGAAAAAATAATTGAAGCAGGAGATGTTCCTGTAGTTTTAAATGGAGATGATAGTGCTTTAATTGGTGTCCTTACAGGAATAGCAAGTAAATTCGGGAATGATTACGCTTTAATCTATATTGATGCGCATGGAGACATTAACACTCCGGAGAGTTCTCCTAGCGGAAAAATATTCGGAATGGTGCTTGCACATCTAATGGGGTTGGGGAATAAAGAATTAATAAAATTAAATGGAAAGTTTCCTTCTTTGAAAAAAGAAAATCTAATTCTAATTGGGCAGAGAGATTTAGATCCTGGAGAGGTTGTTTTTATTAAAGAGAATAATATTAACACATTTAGTGCTGAGGAAGTTAATGAAAAATCTTCTAAAGAAGTAGTGGAAAATATTTTTTCAAGATTAAATGGTATTAATGAAGTATTTGTACATATTGATTTAGATGTTCTTGATCCTGAAGAATGCAGCGGTTTTTCCATGCCGGTTCCAAATGGGATAAAAATAAAAAAATTAATTAGATTAGTTAAAGAAATAATTAAAAAAAGCCCAAAAAATATAGGATTAAGTGTTGGGGAGTATAATCCAAAAAAAGACAAGAAAAATAAAACAAGAAATGTTACATTAAAGATAATAAAAGATTATATTAACAATTAAATTTTTCTGTACAAGCCAGTTAATTCTGTTTTAGCTAAAATACGTTCTTGCATAGCATTTTCTAATTTTTTCTTATCCGGGCTAAATATTTCCAAGACTATATCTAAAGCAAATAATTTGAAAACATATCTGTGGGTGCCGGAAGGGGGGCAAGGGCCATTGTAGTTTCTGTTGCTCCAGCTATTTTCCCCTTGCTCTCCAACTATTGAATTTTCTTGTATTTTTGTTGTAGAAGGAGGAATATTAAATAAAATCCAATGAATCCAAGAACCGCTTGGAGCATCTGGGTCGTCTAAAATTAAAACTAAACTTTTTGTTTCTAAGGGAATATTTTCTATATTTAACTCGGGATTAATATCGTCTCCTTGACAGGTAAATTTAGATGGAATTTTTCCATTATTCTGAAAATCTGGGCTTGAAAGTGTTAAATCTGACATTTTTATTCATATTTCTTACTTTTAAATTAAAACGAAGGTTTTTATAAAGATATTGAAAAGAAGTA
This sequence comes from Nanobdellota archaeon, assembly GCA_018831025.1. Lineage (GTDB taxonomy): Archaea > Nanobdellota > Nanobdellia > SCGC-AAA011-G17 > ARS1403 > JAHJRB01. Next base: position 11,416 of record JAHJRB010000103.1, read on the forward strand.
ACTGTAAATGATAGAAATATGTACAGTTGGAGGTTTTAGCGAGGTAGGCAGAAATATGACTGCTGTGAAGATAGATGATGAAGTTGTAATATTTGATATGGGATTATGTCTGCCTAAGATTATTAATTTTGAAGAGGAAGGAGGACATAGAGAGAATTTAACAGCTCAAGGACTTATTAAAATGGGAGCAATACCTAATGATAACGTAATAAAAAAATGGAGACATAATGTAAAGGCTATTGCGCTTACTCACTGCCATTTAGACCACTCGGCCGCAATACCTTATCTTGCTAAGCATTATAGAAAAGTACCTATATTCGGAACTCCTTATAGTATTGAAGTTTTAAGAAGGATGTTGAGGGATGATAAGATAGATATGAAGAATCCATTAAAGATCCTTAATCCAAATTCTAAGTTTAAGATAAGCAAAAATTTAGAGATTGAATTTATTAATATGACTCATTCAACTCCTCAGACTGTAATGATTGCACTGCATTCTAAATACGGAACTATAATTTATGCGAATGATTTTAAGTTTGATAATAATCCTATTGTTGGAAAAAAGCCTAATATTGAAAGATTAAAAGAGCTTGGAAAGGAAAATGTAATTGCGTTAATTGTTGATTCGCTTTATGGTAATAGTGAAAGAAAAACACCAAGTGAAAAGGTTGCTAGGGAGATGTTGAAAGATGTGATGCTAGGAACTGAGAGTTCTGAAAACCTAATTATAGCTACTACCTTTGCATCTCATATTGCCAGATTAAAAAGCATTGTGGATTTTGGGAAGGTATTAAAGAGGAAGATAGTATTTTTTGGAAGAAGTTTAGCTAAGTATACTGAAGCTGCGGAGAATATTAAATTAGTTGGTTTTAGTAAAGATGTAGAGGTACTTCCTTATAGAAGACAAATAGAGAAGAAATTAAAAGAGATTGAGAAAGATGGAAGAACAAAATATTTGATTGTATGCACTGGTAATCAAGGAGAGCCTGAAAGTGTATTGAGCAAAATGGCTGATGGAAGGATTCATTTTGATTTTTTGCCGCAAGACCACGTAATATTTTCATGCAGAACAATTCCCGATCCGCTTAACATAAAAAATAGGGAAAGATTAGAAGAAAATTTGAAGAAAAAGAAGGTAAGGATATTTACAGATATTCATCAATCAGGACATGCTGGTAGAGAAGATTTAAGGGATTTAATTCAAATGTTGAATCCGCAGCATATTTTCCCAGCACATACACCTACTGAAGCACAGAGAGCTACGGCTGAGTTAGCTGAAGAAATTGGTTATGAGATTGGAAAGAATGTTCATTTGAGTAAAGATGGGCAGTTTGTTAAGTTATAGGAAAGTTTTTTGAGTCTATATTTTGTTTCATTTTTTACTTTTTCTATAACTGCCAATGGTAATTTTTTTGGATTTGTTTGATAAGTGAAATCTGTCTTTAAGATATTAAATTTATTTAAATCTGGATTTGAGCCATGTTCTTTTATTAATTGATTTAACACAGAATTCCAGACTTTTTCTTTCATATCATCAAAAAAATTTTTTTCTTGATAAAGGATATATGAGCTAACGAGAAGATCACTTCTTGGAGGTCCTCCCCAAAATTTTCCATTTACTAATGCTGGTTTTTCATATAAATAACCATTTTCATAAGGGACAACATTTCTTTTGAAAGTTATTTCTTTTCCATCAAAACCATGTTGGGTTTGTGTTTCTGAAGGTTTATGTGGAGTATAACCTTTAATACCCCCTTTAAGAAGACAAAACTTTTCATATCCATTGGGTTCATAAATGAAAGAATTAACTTCAATAGAATCCACTTTTTTTGTAACCCAAAAGAGATTTATTATTCCTTTTTTAAACATAGATAAAACATTTTTTGGTGTCTGATTTTTGAAATACGTGGTTTTAGATAAAGTATCTATTTTCTTCTTATCACAAATAATAACCATATCTATATCCGAGTTCATTGTTACAGAAAAATTTTGCCCAAATCCCATTGATCCCCCCAAAAGAACACCTTTAACAATCTCCCTTAGTTGGTGAACAATTTTTTTTGTAATTTCCAAACGTTTTTTTGTTTCTTCAATAGTGCCCATGCTAAAAAAGAATCAATTATGCTTTAAAAATTTATTGGGATTTTAACCTTTTTAATTATAAGAAAAGATTTAAATACTAAATAAAATTCTTAAGTTTTATGCATCCCTATTTAGAGAAATACAAATTATTATTTTTGAATTCAAATGGATTTTTTAAAAATGTTCAAAAAGAAAGTGAATATTGGGATGTTTTAAAATTCTATGTTATTTTTACTATTGTCAGTCAAGTAATTTCAATTTTACTTAATTTACCTACATTAATGAAAGAGAGTTTATTTATCTCTGCAATGATTTTTAGTTTAGTTGGTTCAGTTGTTTTTGCTTTTGCTGTTCCTTTTGTTTCATCGGGAATAGTACATTTAGGAGTATTGGTCTTTAAAGGTAAAAAAGGTTACTTTAACACATTTAAGCCGATAACTTATGCGATGACAATAGGTGCAGCTTATAATATTTTAAGTTCTTTGATTAATGGTGTTTATGGATGGTTTAATCCTCTTAGTATTGAAAGTTTAACTAGCGGGCTAGCACAACTTGAGCAAAATGTTGCTATTGTAATTGTAAGCGGTATAATTGGGATTGTTTCTTTAATACATATATTACGTACTGAAATTTTAGGAATTGGATTTTATCAAGGATTAACAAAAGCTAAAGCTTTATTGTCTGTAGTTTTAGTTCCATTAGTTTTATTTATAATTATAGGAATTATTTTTGGATTTAGTATGGCTTTTAGCAGTAGCATGTTTAGTGCTTTGTAAGTTTAAATAATTCTGTTAGATTTATTTCTAGAGCACTAGATGGCATTTCTATTTCAAAGTTATTAAGGACTTCTGGATTTATTTCCCCTAAAGTTCCTATTTTTTTATTATTGACTAAAATATTTCCAACACGACCTTCTATATAACTAGAATTAGAAACTTCTAAGATTTCGTATTCTAAACTTAAAGAGGAGAGTAAAACATCTAAAATTTGTTTTATCTCTGTAAAATTTCCCTGAGATTTAACTATGGCTAAGCTTTCTATTTCTTTTACTATCTTTTTTTCATCTTTTTTAAAAACAATTCCAAGCTCAAAAATATTTTGAGGATATTCGTATTGTTTGTTTTTTTGTAAGATTTCTAGTAAATTAGGCAATAAATTATTTCTTAAAATATTATAATCTAAATTAACTGGTTTTTCTACCTCTACTAAAGGATTTTTAAGATTCATTTTTTTATTTAAAGAGGTTTCATTAGATAAATGGAAACTAGAACATTCCAATAATCCTAAGCCAATTAAAATTTCAGAAATTTTTCTTTTGAATGTAACAAAATAGGATTCTGAAGCTATTGTTGATACGTTTGGAATTTCTTCTTTAAAGTTTTCATAGCCGTAGGCTTTTGCAATATCCTCTATAATATCGATCTCATGTAGAATATCTGCCCTATAGCAAGGAATCTCTACTAAGCCTGCTTTATAATTATACCCCATGCGTTCTAAAAGTTCTTTTACTTCAGATTCTTTTAGATCTAATCCTAGAATTTTATTAGTGTAATTTAAATTTAATTTAATTTTTTCAGGAGTTAAATTGGGAGTAATTTCTTTTTTTCCATTATAATCTAAAGTTAGAGAATAAATTGTACCGCCTATATCTGCTAAAGCAGTTACAATCATATTAAGACATTTTTTTAATACATTAAAATCAAAACCAGAGCATTCAATAAAAACTTCTTTTGTGTTTAAACTTATTTTTCCAGTGTCATTAGAATTTATTATTGGTGGCATAGATAGAATACCATTATTTGCGTCTATGAAGAATGGATAAACTTTTTCATTTTCTAATAAATGTGCATATTCTCTGCCTGTTGGTGTTTTTGATAATATCTGGCGTCCGTTTAAGACAGTATTATATTCTAAAGGAATAAATTTTATTTTTTCAGGAGGCAATGCTTTGTATGTAACTGGAAATTTTATTTTTTCTAATGGATAAATTCCTATTGCTAATTTTTTTCTATGCCTTCCGTAGCTAATATGTAATTTTTCCTGGATTTGGATAATAGATTTTATTTTTTCATCATCAAATTTTAAATTTTTAACTATTGCGCAGG
>JAHJRB010000104.1 GCA_018831025.1 Nanobdellota archaeon
CACTTTAAGTTTGAGAAACTTAAAGGGATCTTTAGCATATTTAGGTCTCCACACAAAATGGAAAGCATTTTGTCCTACCGCGTGTTTAAATTTTTGTATGTTCATTTTTTTATCTCCTGCGCAAAGTTTTTAAAGAAAGCTCACTCTACTACAAACAAGGTCTTTGAGTGCGCTAACTTCACTGCGCACTTTTTATTTTCTTTTAGAAATTTAAAAAATTATAGGGGGTTGGTTTTACCTAGCGCTAAAGCACAAGGTATCCTTTGTATGTAATGAAAAAAAAATTAGTAAAGGGATGGAAATGGAAAAGATTGGGGGAGATATTTATTTTTCAAAATAAAACAGGAAGAAAAGCAGGAGAAGGTTTAGAACAAGGAGGATATAAATTTTTTACTTCAAGTTCAAAACAAACTAAGTTTATTAATAAATTTGATTTTGATGGAGAATATCTAATTTTCGCAACAGGGGGGCAAGCAGGAATCCATTATTGCAAAGGAAAATTTTCATCTTCTAATGATTGTTTTATTGTTAAAGTTAATGATGAAGTATTAGGTATGTATGTTTATTATTATCTTTTTTCCAAAATATATTTATTAGAAAGGGGATTTATGGGTGCTGGATTAAAGCATATCTCTAAAAAATATATTCAAAAAATAGAAATAAATTATCCAATAAATAAAAATACTCAAAAGCAAATAGTCTCAATTCTAGAAAAAGCAGAAAGATTAAAAGAAAGAAGGAAAGAAGCGAGTGAAGAAACAAATAAAATTATTCAAAATATTTTTTATAATCTATTTTTGAGAGAAAAGAACAAATGGGAAAATGGTAAATTATTTTCATTTATTGAAGATTTTATTGTACCTCAAAGGGATAAACCAAAAGTTTTTGATGGAAATATTCCTTGGTGTAGAATTGAAGATTTTAATGGAATTTATTTATCTGAATCAAAATCAAAAAAATTTGTTAGTGAAGAAACAGTAAGAAAAATGCATCTTAGAGTTTATCCCATTAATACAGTTCTTGTTTCCTGTAGTGCGGATTTGGGTAAATGTGCCATAGTTAAAAAACCCCTAGTAACAAATCAGACTTTTATTGGATTAGTTCCATCTAAAAAAATAAATCCTCTATTCCTTTATTATTATATGATAACTAAAGCCCGTAAGCTTAATAAAATGGCTACTGGAGCAACAATAAAGTATTTATCAAAAAAAAATTTTCAAGAATTAAATGTTAATATTCCTCCCTTAAATCTCCAAAATAAATTTGCTGAATATGTAGAAAAAATAGAAAAAATAAAACAACATCAACTAAAATCAGAACAAGAAATTAATAAATTATTTGATGCTTTAATGCAAAAAGCGTTTAATGGAGGATTAATATGAATAAAGAAATTAGAATAACAAAAGAAGAATTAGATGAATTAAAAAAACAAACCAAAGATGAATTCACACACTTGTTTATAGAAGACTTTAAGAAAAAGCTTAATTTGAAGGGTTATAAAGAGTCTTACAAAAAAATGGCTTTAAACAGAATATTAAATTTAATAGAAAAGGAAAAAATAAGGAAAAAATTGAAAGAGAATAAATCCTTTAATTACAACTGCTTATTTAATCTTGAAATAATAAAAAGAAGTGGTAAAAAAAGAAGTATTTCTATTGGAGGAAATTCTACATTAAAGGAATTAAACAATAAGATACAAAAAGAATTTGATTTAGAGCCAATGCATCTATATGAATTCGAGATTGGAAATTTTAAATTCGGACCAGAATGTGATGAATGGAATGAAATATTTGATGGATTAGATAATTTCAAAGTAGGTGCTGCTATAAACTCAGCAAGCCTGTCTAAAAACGATAATTTTAAATTTTTATATGACTTTGGGAGTAATATTAAGTTTAATATAAAAATTTTAGATATAAAAGATGGCAAATGATAATGGTTTGGTTGACGAATTTGAAAAATTACAAATAAAGAAAAAAGAAATTGAAATTCAAGAAGAAAAATTAAAACAAGAAATCCTCAAGCTTGCTGAAGAAAAAAACATAAATATTCTTTTTGGCACACATATGAAATGTTCCCTTAAAGAATACACAAAAGTAGTTTATCCAGAAGATAAAACTCTTTTAGTAGAATTAATTAGGAGTAAAGGACTTTATGAGGAACTTTCGTCAATTAACTATTTTAAACTAAATCCAAGAATTACTAAGGGGAATATTGACAAAGAAATTATAGACTTAACAAAACAAGAAAAAGCATTTAGATTTTCATTTAAAAATATAAAATAATAAGAGAAAATTTAATCTGCTCTTTCCTTAAAGCTAAAGTAACTATTCTTCCCAATAATAACATGATCTAAAACAGGAATATTTAATGTTTCTCCAGATTTCATTAAATTTCTAGTTACTTCAATATCTTGTTTAGAAGGAGTAGGATCTCCAGAAGGATGATTGTGAATAAGAATTATAGCATAAGCACTTTCTTTTATTGCAGGTTTAAAAACTTCACGAGGATGAACTAAAGAAGAATCTAAAATACCTATAGAAACAGGTTCTTCTTTTATGATGTTATTTTTACTATCTAAACACAAAGCAATAAAATTTTCTTTTTTCTCATTAATAAACTTGTAAGAATATATATTAAACACATCTTCAGCAGATTTAATATTTTTAGTAAAGCCATTATTGACAAACTTATTATATCTTTTACATATTTCAATTAAACTTAATATTTGTAATGCTTTATTATAATTCCATTTACACTCTTTAGCAAGATCTTTTATAGAAAGTTCTTCTAATTTGTTAAAATTATATTTTTTTAGTAATTTATTAGATAATTCAAGAGCACTTTCTCCCTTACCACCAACTCCGAAAATAATGGATAGTAATTCAGCATCATCTAAAGTATTAACACCTTTTCTAGTAAGTTTAAATCCAGGTCTATTAAACTTTGGTATATCTTTAATCTTCATCTTCTATTAATCCATAGATAGTATAGCTTCATCAGGTTTTTTTAGTTGATATAGTCTTTTTCTGCCGTTATCCGGATCTTTTTTTATATTTAACCAACCTGCTTTTTTTAATTCTGACAATATAATACCAATAACTCTACTATCTTTTTCTTTCAATATCCCACTGGCTTTATCGAAATTAAACTCATTACTACTAAAAGATCTCCATAGTTTAGCATATCTTTTCATTATCCATTCTCTTTGTTCTATATTGACCATATTAGAATACTACTCAAGAGTTATTTATTTACTTTGTGGTCTACTTTCCACAATAAACTCTAAATTCTTCCCTAACATTCTACTTCTTAAAATTTTAAAATTACAGCTTTTTAACATCTTTCTTAATCTTAAAAACCCTATAAAATTATAATATCTATTTTCCTTTCCCCATTTAACATAAGTCTCTCTTTTTTTAAATAAAAATCTTAACTGCATTTTACTCCAGATTGTAATATAAGCCTGCCCTCCTATTTTTAATACTCTATAAATTTCTTTAATTCCATTTTCCGGATTCTTTAAATGGTGTAGAGTTGCTAGAGATAAAATATAATCAAAGCTTTTATCTTTAAACGGCAGTTTTGTCATATCTGCTTTTTTTAAATTTACATTTAAGTTGTGTTTTTTTATGTACTTTTTAGCTTGCTCTAACACACCATCACTAAAATCTACTCCATAACATTCCATCTCTTTAAACGGCAATAAATTCCTGCAATTCCCACAACCAACATCTAGAATTTTTCCTTTTTTCCACACTAATTTTTTAACCCCTTTAGTCGGCCAATGCCTAAATCCATACCAAGATTCAGCAATTTTATCCCAAACCTTTTTTTGGCTCATTTACTAAACAATAATGTTTTAAACCTATATAAAGCTAATTTTTTATATGCAACTAGAAAAATTAAGATTAAGAATAGCTAAGAAATTTAAGCTAAATAAATTACCAAAAAACATAGATATTTCTCTATTAAATAATAAATTTAAGGTAATTACAAAACCAACCAGAACAATTTCAGGAGTTGCTCCAGTAGCAGTAATGACAAAACCTTATAATTGTCCCCATTCTCCGAATTGTAGTTATTGCCCAGGGGGATTAAAATCCTCATTTGGAGACATTCCTAAATCTTATACCGGCCACGAACCCGCTTCAATGCGAGCTAAAAGAAATAACTACGATCCTTATCTACAGGTCTTTAATCGCCTTGAACATTACATTTTATTAAATCAAATTCCTGAAAAAACAGAATTAATTATAATGGGGGGAACTTTTCCAAGCTTTTCAACTAAATACCAAGATTCCTTTGTAGAAAACGCATTAAAAGCTTTAAATGACTTTTCATCCTTATTTTTTAAAGATAATAAGTTAGATATTAAAAAATTTAAAGAATTTTTCGAATTGCCTTGTGATGTTTCCTCAGAAGTTAGAACTAAAAGATTACAAAGAAAAATATTATTATTAAAAAAATCATCTTCTTTAAAAAAAGAGCAATTAAGAAATGAAGTTTCTAAATTAAGATGTGTAGGATTAGCAATAGAAACAAGAGCCGATTTTGGAAAATTAGAACATGGAAATCAAATGTTGAAATTAGGTTGCACAAGGATAGAACTTGGTGTCCAAAGTGTTTATGATGATGTTCTAAAAGAAGTTAAAAGAGGTCATTTAACAAAAGATAATATTGAATCCATAAGAATTCTAAAAGATTTAGGATTTAAAATATGTGCGCATTATATGGTGGGATTGCCTTTGACAGATAAGAAAAGAGATTTAGAAGGATTTAAAAAATTATTTTCAGATTCAGATTACAAGCCTGATATGTTAAAAATCTACCCTTGTATGGTTATGCCAGGAACAGAATTATATAAGGATTATAAATCTGGAAAATTTAATCCAATTACAACAGAAGCAGCAGCAGAATTAATTGCAGAATTCAAAAAATATGTTCCAACTTATTGCCGTATCCAAAGAATTCAGAGAGACATACCTAGTAAGTTAATAATAGCTGGGGTAGATAAAACAAATCTAAGACAATATATTCATGAAAAATTTAATGTAAACTGTAGGTGTATAAGATGCAGAGAAATAGGCCATGCTTTAAATAAGAATCCAAATTTAAAACTAGGAGAAGTAAAAATTTTAATAAACCATTATAAGGCTTCAGAAGGAGATGAATTTTTTATATCAGCTGAAGACGTTGCAAATGATCTTATTATAGGATTTTGTAGAATGAGATTTCCTTCACAATCTTTAAGGGAAGAAATAATAAAAGATGCTGCTTTAATAAGAGAGCTCCATGTTTATTCTTCATCCTTACAACTTGGAAAAAAATCAAAAAATTCTTTTCAGCATAGGGGCTATGGGAAAAAATTGCTTGAAACAGCAGAAAATATAGCTAAGAAACATAACAAAAAAAAGATAGTAATAATTTCAGGAATTGGAGTTCGCGATTACTATAGACAGCACTTAAATTATAAGAGAGAAGGTCCATACATGATAAAACATTTCATTTAATTATCTTTTCAATTTTCATCTTCTTTTGAGCAAGACCGCAAGTAGGATATGTTTTCTCTAATTTTTGTGATTCTTTAAAAAAATTCCTCATGCTTCTTTTTCTGATGCTAAATCTAAAAGCTATATATAAAAAAGAAGGAGTTTATATGTCCAAATTATTACAATAAGCTTTAAGTATTCCTCTTATTTCTCTAAATTTGTGGACAAACAAACATTAATCAATTACTGGAAAGAAAACTACACTTTTACAATTCCGGAATTTGACGCATTCAATGAAATAGACAGAGAAGATTTTATTCTACCAGAATTAAGAGAAATCGCATATCAAGATAGACCTTTGCCAATTCTAAGAGGTAAGACTATTTCTCAACCCACAACAGTTATGATAATGACTCATGCTTTAGAATTAAATCCAGGAGATAAAGTTTTTGAAGTAGGCAGCGGTTCTGGATATCAAACAGCATTAATCTCTAAATTAATTGGCTCTAAAGGAAAAATTATAACAACAGAAGTTCTCCCAGAATTATTTCAGTTAGCAAAAAATAATTTAACTAAAACTAAAATAATAAATTTTGAAATCTATGAGGCAGATGGAAGTAAAGGAATGAAAGACAAATCTCCTTTTGATAAAATTATGATCACAGCAGCATGCAACGACTTTCCAGAAGAATTATTAGAGCAGCTTAAATCAGGCGGAATAATAGTTGCACCAATAGGCAACAAAGATGAACAAAATATGCTTAAAGGAATTAAACAAGCAGATGGTTCTTTAGAAATAGAAACCCTCGGTTCTTTTTTATTCTCACCATTATACGGCATCTATGGTTTTGAAGTATGATAATCCTTATTAATCTCTTAAATTTTAAATTAAATTATGGCTGTGTTAACTGAAAAGGTTCTTGATAGAATTCTTGGAAGTACTGGGGAATTTAGAGATGATGAAAAAATCTATCGCGGTCAGATAAGAAAAGGTCGCTATGGATATTATTTGTTTATAGGAGAAGGATTGCCAGAACCACATATCCCAAACGGAGTAGAGTTAACTATTTATCCTCCAGGAAGAATGCCTAGAACCGGTTTAGTAAAACTCCGTATAGACTACCAAAACCAATTCATTTAAACTTTATTTCTCCCATACCACCCAATAAATCTATTAGCCAAGCTTAAAACTCTTCCTTCTAAATCTCTGCCTCCCTTCTCCCCTATTACAATTGTTGTAAATTCAATATAACTTTCTAAAAACTCTCTAAATCTCTCATCTTTATCTAATCCATATCTCCTCATTGTTTCTTCCAATATAGG
>JAHJRB010000105.1 GCA_018831025.1 Nanobdellota archaeon
TTCCAAGTCTTCATCCAAAAGATCTTCCTCTTCTATAAAATCATCCATCTTTTTTATCACCTAATAAAATTGAGAAATATTTAAATATAAATACTTGTTCTATATATTATATATAGGGGTGGTTCATATAGAGTATAGAAAGTTGATAAAATTCGGAAACTCTTCATATATTATAAGCGTTCCTAATTTATGGCTTAAAAAAAATAATCTTCGGAAAGGGGATGTTGTTTGCGTAGAAGAGGATGGGGATTCTAGACTAATTTTAACTTCCACAGGAGGCTCAAAAAAAGAAGAAAGAGGAGCTTTGATTAATATAAATAATAAGTCTGAAGAGAGAATTAAGGAAGAGGTATATAGGGTATATACTGATGGTGCAGATTTTATAAAACTCTCTGGAGAGAATCTAAATGATGTTAATGAGGGAATTAGAAAAACTATGAATAATCTGCTTGCGGTTGAGATTGTTGAACAGACAAATAATACTATGGTTGCTAAGAATTTTTTGAACGTTGAAGATGTTAAGATTAAAGATGTTATAAGAAGGATTGATACTATCTTGAGATCTATGTTTACTGATTCTGTTGAATGTCTGGATAAAAAGAATTCTGAATCTATTGCTCTTAGAGACGGGGATGTTAATAGGTTATGTTATATGTTACTGAGAGTTTTAAAAATAGGAATGAGAGATCCGGAAGTTTCTAAGAAAATAGGTGTTAGTGGAACAGAGCTATTGCATGTTTGGTTTATTGTTACTAATTTGGAAACCATTGGAGATGAAGTTAAAAGAATTTCCAGGTTTTTAAATGGTGTTAAATTTACTAAGAAACAAAAAGAAGAATTAAGAATACTTTATTCTGATATCGAAAAAGCTTATTTGGATGTTATGAAGGCATATTATAAAAATGATAAAGAGTTGGCTTTTGATGTTGTATTTAGAAGAGAAGAACTGCATGAAAGATGTAATGACTTCTTTGGTAAAAATAATATTCCTATGGTTGGAGGTATGGTGGAAAAAATGAAAGCTTTAGTTTCATGGATTAAGTCTATTGCAATGGTTGCTTATGAAGATTAAAGTTCTATTATTTTTCCATTGCCTGGATTTAAGATTATTGTTTTTTTTATTTTGTCAATTTTGTGTTTATTTTCATGTAAATGACCGCAGATAACTAAATTTGGTTGGGCTTTTTCTATAAATTTTCTTATTGAGTTATTGCCGTGATGAGAATTAGTTGTTTCTAAATAATCTAATCTTGTTTTGTATGGTGGTGCATGAGTTATTAGAATTGTTTTGCTATCTTTTTTAATTTCTTTTTTAAATTTTTTTGAAAGAGTTTCAAAGTCTTTGTCTTCTTTATTAAATCCTCCTTCCCCGTAACCTAAGAAGATATAATTATTTATTTTTAATAAACCTCTATGTAAGGAGATAGCAAATTCTGTTTTTTTACATATTTTTCTTAATTGGTCTGCTGTTTCATGATTGCCTGGAATTATTAATAATGGTAATTTAAGTGGCTTGAACATTAGTAAAAGATTTTCAAAGTGTTCTCCAAAATTAGATAAGTCGCCTGCGCAGATTAGTATGTCTGGATTTTCTTTTTTTATTTCAGTCTTAATTTTCTTTATTATCTCTTTATTTCCGTGAATATCTGTAAATGCAAATAATTTCATCAATATAATAAAAAAAGGATTATTTAAATGCTTTATGATGCCTGAAAAAATCCCTGCATAAAAGCTTCATCAAAAGCTTCTATTTCATCATTTTCTAATCCTAATTCAATATCTTTTTTTGAGTATATATTCATTTTATTTCACCTCTTTTGTAAGGAAGATTGCTGATCTGTTGGCTAAATATTTCTGAAATAGTGTTTAAATCTAAAGGTACCATTTTTTACCCCCTTTTTCTCCAATAGTTGTTTATTGACTGTTGAGACGTCCGAGTCATGAAGATAAGGTTCTCGATTTTTGAGATTCTATCTACGTATTCTGGCCATTCAAGATATTTTTTTTCAAAAAACAATTTTATCACCTCGTTAAACATTTTAATATAGAAATTGTTTACTATCTTTAAAAGCCTCACGGGGGTCTGTCGGATGTGTCGGGTGAGTTGAATATATACTTTATAATATATATGTTAGAACTCTGTTAATTGCTTTATTCTATAAGAACGGCCATGTATGTCTTCTATTCTTGTTAACTTTACTATGTTAGACTTTTCCAAGCTTTTAATTTTCCTCTGAAACGTTCTTTCTGATTTTAATCCAAACTTTTCTTTGTATATGTTATATATGCCTGCAGTTGTTTTTTCTGGATTAGATTTTATTAAATCTAAAATTGCTTTTTCATCATCGTCTAAAGCAACTGGTTTTTGAAAATTGGATAATTTTTCTATTGCTTTGTTTACATGTTCTTCTGATATTTTTTTGGTTGAGAAAGATTCTGCTATCTCTGCTGCTTCTCTTAATAAAAATAAACCGATCCTTATATCTTTTAATTCAAATGTTTTTTTTGCTATTTCTTCTGAGCTTGTTAATGTTTCAGAATTAAAAGCGTGATGGATTCTTTGTTTTAATATTTCTCTTGTTTCTTCTAAAGTGTATGGTCTGAACTCTAATCTATCAGGGACGAGTCTTGATTTTAATCTAGGGTCTAGTTTGTAGGTCCAATTGCTGTCATTTGTTATTAAAATAATTGTTTTCCTGTATAAATTCTCTGCTAAATGGTATAATATATCTAAGTTTTCTATTTTATCTATCTCGTCTAAGATTATTACAGAGGATTTTCTATTTAACTTTTGAGTTACTATTGCTATTAGTTCATCTGTGCGTTTATTATGGGTAAATTTATAGTTTAAAGCTTCACATATCGCTAAAACTATTTGATATGTTGAGTTTTTTTTCCAGCAGTTAGCGTAAACCGGGAGGATATCATCTGTTGTTTCTTCTAGTTCCTTTATAACATTTTTACATGCCAAAGTTTTTCCAACACCAGGAGAACCATGGATAATTAGGTTTTTTCCGGTTCTGTTTTGAAATAAGGGCTTTATGCAGGTTGCTATGTACTGATTTTCTGATTCCCTAAAGGGGATTAGTTTAGGGGAGAATTCCGGATCTAAAGCTATTTCATTCTTAAAAATTGATTCCGAATCACTAAGGAAACCTTTAAACAAGTCTGCCATGTGAATTTAGAATGTACAAAAATTAATAATGGTTTTGGTTAGATTTCTTTAATACCTTCTTTTGTTAATGCTGTTAGGTTAATTCCTAGGCCTAGTTTTAATAGTGCGGATAATAAAGCCATGTGCTCTTTTCCAGTTCCAGAGACCATATTTAGGAAGACTTCAGGGTCTTTTATTTTGCCTTTTAGTTTAGTTTCAATATCTTTTTGTAGTTCTTTTAACCCTTGGTTTGGGTCTACTATTACTAATTCTGTGTTCTCTTTTTTTGTAAAATTCTCTTTTCCAAATTCGTTAGTGATTAGAAATACATTCTTGAATTTTCCATCTTCTATTAATCTTGAGACGTGCCCCCAAGTTCCTTTTCCGGTTGATAAGCAAGCGATTAAAGTTGGCATATTTTTTAAATAAAATAATGGCTTTATAAATTTATGTGAAAAGGTTTAAATAAATTTACTAATTATATTTTTTTATGGATTTTGTAAGAGTAATAAAAGGGTATGAGAAAGAATTTCTTGAAGCTAATTTAGACTTGTTTAGAACAAATAAATTAGAATTTGTTAAGAAAAGGGAAGAGTTTGTTAATCAAAAATTAGAGGAAATAAAGAAAGATGAAGAAGAGTAATGTCTCTAAAAATATACCTCTGGCGGAGATTACATTAAGGAAATATGAGAAACCTTATGAAATGTCTAAAAGGGAGCTAGTTAAGAAACTTTGCTTAAGCGTAGGGTTATTACAGCCAGGAGATTCTAGAGATATTGTTGTTGATGTTTTTTGTGTTTTGCTTGATAATAAAGAAATAGATGGCAATGCTATTGTTGAGAAAGTTATTGAGTATAGAAAACAGAGTAATTTAGATTTAAAGGGAATTGCTGGAAGTAATATAAGAAGACAGTTAAAAAGATTAAAAGATTTATTTTTAGTTGAGAAGAATGGTAATGTTTATAGAATAAATGAAAATGAGAAGTTAAAAAGTTTATTTGAAGAGAAAATTGAGAATTTTTATTTAAAGAGCATTGTTTCTAGAGTTAAAGAATATTTTGATCATCTGGATAATTTGAAGTAAGATGTATGAAGCTGGAGAAGATAGTTTTTTAATTGGTAAATATATAAAGAAGTTTAGTAAAGGAAAGGTTCTTGAGATTGGTTGTGGAAGTGGCTATTTAATGGAAATTGCCTTATCTAAAACTAAAAATGTTAAAGGTGTTGATATAGATAAAGAAAGTGTTGAATTTTGCAGGAAAAAAGGTTTAGATGTTTCTTATAGTGATTTATTTAGTAATGTAAAAGGTAAATTTGATGTTATTATTTTTAATCCGCCGTATTTGCCTCAAGAAGAGCCTTTCTTAAAAAGAAATGTTCGCGAAAGAAAAAATCTGGACATAATTGGAGGAAAAAGAGGATATGAGGTAATTGAAAGATTTTTTAAAGATGTTAAAGATTTTTTAAAAGAAAAAGGAGAAATATTAATTTTATTTAGCAGTTTAACTAATAAAGAAAAAGTAGATTCTATAATTAAGGAGAATAATTTTAAGTTTGAGTTATTAGAAGAGAAATCTGTTGGATTAATGGAGAAATTATATGTTTATAGATGTTATAGAAAACGCTAATTATTTAAATTAAGTTGGTTTAAGCTATTATATGGTTTTAGCTCCCTTTAAGAAAGAAAAAGCTCAAAAAAAATTTGGATTGACAACTTTGATAGTGGGTTTAATTTTGATTATGATAACTGCACCTTTTTATATTAAATTCGGAGGTTATTCTTTCGTGAGTACTTCTCTGGGAGGAGCATTAGCTTTAATTGGTTTGGTTTATTTTATAGACGCTATTTCTTAAAATGAATAAGAAAATAAGGAAAAATTTATTGGATTTAGAATATCAAAGAACATTGAATAATTCTAATATTATTTATCTTGCAGTTGTTACTTTCCTTATTGCTATTTTATTTTTTAAATTTGATAAAGAAATCAATCTTCTGATTAAGGCATATGCTATTATGGTTTTTATAATTATTATTTCTATAATCAAATACATCTATGATGAAAAATTTAACTTACAAGCCGAGAAGTCTCCTTGCGAAAGCTGGGAGATGAAAGGCTAAACAAAAGTATTATGTAGTTATTTATGTATCATATATGTATGGAAAAGAGAACCACAATACAAATTGAGCATAAAACATTAGAGAAAA
>JAHJRB010000019.1 GCA_018831025.1 Nanobdellota archaeon
AATATATAATTTCGTGGCAGGATATCAAAGATATCCCTACTCAAAATATATTTTTTGGTTTTTCTCTATTTTCTTTCTGAAAACCATTCACTCCTTTTAGTCGTTCATTTAGAAAAAAACTTGTATAACACCGATTATGTTTAATTTTTGCCTTAACTGGAATTTACTAAGGTTCGCTTCGCTCACAATTCATGGCAAAAACTCGAAAATCAAATAAACTCCATTTAATCCATAAAGGTTAAATTCCGTTATTTTAATTTCCGTCTGAGAAAATCAGAAAACATAACACTGATTAAACTCAATAAAAAAATCGGCTAAATTTAGAAAGGGTTTGGGGCTTAGAAAGAATTGCTACCGTGCTGTTCTGTTCTCCATTCACTTCGAGATGGATTTAAACTTCCTTTACCAATTCTATTTTGGTCATAAACAACGGTTTCTAATGTAACTCCAGGAAATACTGCTCTTATCCCTGTTTCAAGTAATTGAGATGCTTCTGTAGGTCTTTCCACTAGAACGACACCTCTTTGTTTTTGATACTCTCTTCCAAAATTTTGTTCCTGCAATTCTCTTAATTTTGAAATATTCTCATCAATTTCTAATGGAGGATAATGAGTTAGAATTCCCTCTTTAGTTCCTTCACCTTCAAAATAAAGCAAAGTTGCAATACAACCTCCAAGTCCTGATGTATGTAACTCTTCACCACTTGTATATTTTCCATCAGACATTTCAACAAAATCTCGGGGCGTATCAATTCCTCGCAATGTTTCTTTTCCCTTTGCAAAAAGATTAAGAGCATAATCTAATTTTTGTTTTTCTGTTGGATCTGGAGTTCCATATTTTCTAACATTTTCAGCTTCAATTTTGCTTTGATATCTTGCACAAGCATCATCAACCTGTTCTTGTAAAAGTTGACCGCCTTCCACTAATCTATGTGCTTCTACAAGAGATCCATTTCTAGTTGGAATACCAAAATGTTCTAGTTCATACAGGATTTTGTCTGGAGATTTATCTACCATACTATTTAATGTGTAGAACTAGTATTTAAATCTTTCTATTTGTTACTACTTATATGTGACTAAAGAAGTAACGCCCCAAACCCTTAATTCTTTAAATTAATGGTGCTTCGCACTTGATACGCCGATTTTTTTACTTTGAATTTTTCCCTTCGGGAACGCTACACTAAAACTCAATCCATCCAAGTATTCGGGAGAATAGAACAGGAATTATATTCAATTTGCGTGTAAACGTTATAAGGAGACCTTCTCCTGCCAATATAGCCATATATCGATTTAGCGAGGCATATATATACTCCAAAATGTATAAATTAAAATGAAGATGAATAATAAAATAAAAAAATATGATGTAATTGTAGTTTACTCAGAGTCTATTGCACATAGTGCAAGAAATAAACAATATAAAGAAAAGTCTCCGTTTTCATCCAAAGGCAAGTATGGAATTTACAATGATAGTTATCGTTATTTTTTATTGAGATGCAAAAAGATAGGCATTAAAGCTGCCTTTGCAACATCCAAGAATATTATTGCTCCAGGCTCTTTTCAGAGTTTTTGGACATATGATAAAGGATGGGTTAGAAATTATGGTAAGGCGTATTCCCGAGTCATTTTCGATAAATTTACCCCTTCTACTATCAAACAAAAAAGTAAACTAAAATTGCTCACATCTCTCAAATCTATTTATACATTCAATAATAAAAAAAGTAAAGATATTTTTCAGAATAAATTAAATACTTATAAATCTTTTAAAGAATTTGCAATACCCACAGTAGGAATAACTAACTCTTCAAAACAAAATATAATTCTGTCAAAAAGCAGGTTGGATAAATTATTAAGAAGGCATAGACATAAGATTGATTTTAATGATGATTATATAATAAAAGATAAAACAGGTGCATGTGGTCTTAGAATATACAAGGTGGATTTTGATAAATTTAGCTTTAAAAAAATCATGAAACACTATGAATTAGACAAAAAGAGAAAAAAAGTATTATCTTACATACTCCAGCCATTTATTAAATGCAATAAGGGCTTTGTTTTTGGAAAATATCATGGAACTATTGATTTGAGAGTTATAGTATTAAACAATAAAATTATACAGACATATATAAGAATTGCAAAAAAAGGAAAATTTAAATGCAATGAACATCAAGGTGGGAAATTGGTTTACATCCCAATAAAAAAAATACCTAAAGATGCTCTAATTATGGCCAGAAAAATAATTAAAAAATTAGACGCAAAATTAAATTCAAAACATTCTTTGTACACCTTGGATTTTATGCGAAGTAATAATGGAAATTTATATTTTATTGAAGGGAATAATACCCCTGGAATAGATTGGAACCACATAAAAAAGATAAATGAAATAAAATCCAAAGAATTAATAGATCTTATTGTTAATGAACTAAACTTAGTTATTTAAGAAAAAGGTTGAATAACTCGACAGAGGTCTCCAGTTTTTAATTTTAGAAACGAAAACACTTTTCCAATTTTTGCCTTCGGCATCGTTGCCCTAAATTTTAGTCCCTGTAAGTATTCGTGAGAGTTTAACATCGATTATGTTTAATTTACGCCAAAATATTTATATATTATAAGAAATACATAATAAAGCATGATTAACAAAAAGAGGTTAGTAGTTTCTTCAATAATTATACTTATAGTAAGTGCCCTTTACACATTTTTAACATGCGGCTGGTTATTCAAGTGGATTTATAATATAGAGCCAAAAATCTGGTTATCTCCTTCTTCAATGACTTCAGTTTATAACATTATACTTTCAAATTTAGTAGGATTTTTAACAATTTTATTCTTTGCAACAATCTACGCTTTAATATATTCTAAGTTACCATTAAAAACATTTAGACGAGGTGCTTTATATGGATTTTTTATATGGTTAGTAGGACCATTTACAGGAATAATCTCAATGCCTTTCTATATGACAATTTCCTGGGGAGTTATAATCTACTGGATTTTCAGCAGATTAATAATTTATTTAATCATGGGCGCTTTACTTGGCCAGTTATATGAAGTAGGAGGTTTCAACTTTAGAAAAAAAATGGATATTACAAAACAAACTGATGAAGCTGTAAAAAAACTAAGATGGTATGATATGAGTTTAGTCAAACTAAGTACTGCATTATTCACCTTGATGATAGCAAAATTATGGCTACCAATTTTAAATCTAAAATGGTGGGTATATTTAATCGCAGCTGTAATCTTAGCAATAAAACCGCTTTATTCAGCTTTTATAAAAAAATAAGAAAAAGGCCTAGTTAACTTTAACAGCCTTTAATTTTTCTTTTCTACTTCTATTTTTCTTAACTTTAACTTCTAGAACGCCGTTTTTATAACTTGCCTTAGCTGAATTACAATCCACTTTAGTTGGAAACGGAATTATTCTATAGTATCTTTTGCTTGAGCTCATTGCTTGGTAAATTCCTTTTTTCTTTACACTGCTAGATGTTTTTCTCTCAGCTCTTACTTCAATATAGTCTTCAGTTATTTTCAATATAATATCTTTCTTGTCCATTCCAGGCATGTCAAATCTAGCAACTATATCATTGCCTTTCATACTAACATCTGTAATCGGCTGCATTAATTTGCTTAATGGCTTCCTCATTAACTCTTTGCCGTCTTCTTTCAATAACCTTACACTCGGTCTTGAAAAAAATCCTTCAAACAATTTATTCATTTCCTTATGGAATTTTCTTATTTCATCAATAGGATCTAACATTTTTTAACCTCCCTAAAGATTAGGATATATACATTCCAAAACATATAAAAAAGTATCGTTATTTATTATAAATCTTATCATGCAGATCATAGTCTTCTAAAGTTACTGTTTTTTTATTTTCATCGACAGAGAATGTAAGAACAAAGTGTTTGTCTATATGAACAGCTTTTAGGTATTGTAATGGTTTTCTAAGATTTTTATAATGCTGAGGATTTTCTAAAATTTCTTCAATTTTTTTAGATATTATTTTAAGTTGTTTTGGATTTTTTTTGCTTAGTTTATAAAATATTTTATCAATAGTGGGACTTGTATTTACTTTATACATTTTACTTTATCCCATATTTTTTCTTAAAATCCCCAATTGTCCCAACATGAATAGATTTTTGTTTATGTATCTTTAAAGCCTTCTCAATATATTCTGGTCTTAATTCTGGCTCTAATATACTATTTTCATATCCATTAACAACCAAATCAATTGCCTCACTTTTATCTTTTAGCCCAAACTTAGCTTTTACAATATTTAAAACTCTATTACTATTTTCACTTATATTTATCATAGCTTGTACCATTTATATCACATATATATCTATATACATAATATATATAAATCTATCTATAAATATTTCTTAAATTCTTCATAACTTTTAGTATTTATTATATCAGATTTCTTAGCCCATCCTCTTCTAGCTTGTCCAATCCCCAATTTAATTAATCTTAAACTATCTACAGAATGAGCATCAGTATTAATAACTAATTTCACCCCATTTTCAATAGCTTCTCTTATATGTACATCTCTTAAATCTAATCTGTCTGGCTGAGAATTAATTTCAATTAACTTATTATTTTTCTTAGCAGCTTTAAAAACCTCATCTAAATTTATTTTATAAGGTTCTCTCCTATTTATTAGTCTGCCAGTTAAATGCCCTATTACATCAACATTTTCATTTTCAATCGCATTTATTACTCTATTAGTAATTTTTTCTTTGCTTTGACTAAATCCGCTATGAATAGAAGCAATTACAATGTCTAATTTTTTTAATATATTATCCTTGTAATCCAAACTACCATCGGCTTTTATATCAACCTCACTTCCACTTAGAATCTTAAGACCATTAACTTTGGTTTTTTTGATTTCATTAATATGCTTCATTAAATTTTTTTCACTTAAACCATTAGCAATCCCTCTTCCCTTGCTATGCTCTGTTATTGCTATGTAATTATAGTTTAATTTTTTAGCAGCTTCAGCCATTTCTTTTATAGTATTATTTCCATCACTTGCTTTAGTATGCATATGCAAATCCCCTTTAATTGCATTATACTCAATTAACTTCGGAATTTTATGCTTAATAGCCATTTCAATCTCATTAGTATTTTCCCTTAACTCCGGAGGAATATACTGCATTCCTAGCCTATTATATATACTCTCTTCATTCCTACAAACAATTATTTTATTTCTTTTAAATAATCCATACTCACTTAATTTATACCCTTTCTTCATAGCTATTCGCCTTAATTTTATTCCATGATCTTTGCTTCCAGTAAAATACTGCAAAGCACTTCCAAAAACATCATCTTTTACAACTCTCAAATCCACTTGCAGATTATTTTTTAAAATTACACTCGCTTTTGTACTTCCCTTAGCCAGTATTTTTTTAACATCATCAAAGTTACAAAATTCATCTACTATTTTATAAGAACCAGTAGCAAGTATATCCACATCCCCTATAGTCTCATACATTCTCCTTATAGAGCCACAGGCAATAGCATGTCTTGTATCGCTTAATTTTTTCAATTTAGAAATTAACTCTTCAGCCATAGGCAGTATTTCTCCTAATAAATATCTTTTATTATTTTTTCTTTCTTTAAAGAGCTTTACACTTTCTTGAATATCTTCCTCGCTTTTACTCCCAAAACCTTCTAAATTTTTTACTTTACCTTTTCTAATTGCTTTTTCTAGGTCCTTTAAATTTTCAATTCTTAATTTCTTATAAAGTTTAGAAGCTTTCTTAGGCCCAATACCTTGTATTTCCATTAATTTAACTAACCCTTTGGGAATAGATTTTTTTAACTCAATATATTTTTTTATCTTTCCTGTTTTAATATATTCCTCAATTTTTTTACTCATACTTTTTCCAATTCCAGGAATAGCATCAAGACCCTTTAATCCTTCTTTTTTATATATAGCTTTTAAATCATCCGGCAAATTCTCAATAACTCTCGCAGCTTTATTGTAAGCCATTGGTTTCCACTGAACATTCTTCAAATTATAAATTTCAGCAATCTCATAAAAAATCTTACTAATTTCCTGATTAATCATTCTAACCTCTTTTTAATATTTTAATAAACTTAGAAATATAAAAAACTTATCTAAAATCCCCTGTAAAGACCCATTACTCTTTGATAAGATTCTCCATATGTTTCTCTTACAAATTCAACCCCATCTTTCACTAATTCTCTTGCTTCGGGGAGTATGATAGAAGCAACAGCTACAAGACTCCCTACAAAAAGAACCTGAGATGCCCTATAAGCTAAATCTATATTATCTCTCCCTTGTCTAATTGTTCGTTCCATAGAAAATACTAAATTCTAAAAATATTTAAACTTAACTCAATAGAAAACAATAAAAACATCTAACCATTTCTATAACATATGGAGTTAAGATTATATAATACACTGTCTAGGAAAAAAGAAGTTTTTAAGCCAATTAAAAAAAATCAAGTTGGAATCTATTCTTGCGGGCCAAACTATTTTTCATAAAGAAACATAGGGCATGCCGTATATTGGTTCCAGCATATTGGCAACTTAAGAACTTACATATTTGTAGATCTACTAAAAAGAATTCTAAAATATAACAACTATAAAATCAAACATGTAATGAATATTACAGACGTAGGTCATTTAACCTCTGATGAAGATGAAGGAGAAGATAAAGTAGAAGCAGCAGCTAAAAAAGAAGGAAAAACAGCAAAAGAGATTACTAATTTTTATTTTAAAATTTTCAAAGATGATTTAAAAAAATTAAATATTTCATTACCAAACAAATTTCCAAAAGCCTCAGAACATATTAAAGAGCAAATAGACTTAATAAAAATATTAAAGAAAAAAGGTTTTACTTATACTACCTCTGACGGAATTTACTATAATACTTCTAAATTCAAAGATTATGGAAAGTTTTCAAGAATAGGAAAACAAGAGGCAGGAAAAAGAGTCTCTATGAAAGAAAAAAAGAATATTACCGATTTTGTTTTATGGAAGTTTTCAAATCCTCCAGGAAAACGTCAACAAGAATATAATCCCAAAAAATATGGAGCGAATTTTAAAATTGGCTATCCTGGCTGGCATTTAGAATGCTCTGCTATGTCTATGAAATATTTAGGAGAGCATTTTGATATCCATACAGGCGGTCAAGAGCATATTCAGATCCACCACCAGAACGAAATAGCCCAATCTGAAGCAGCAACAGGGAAAAAATTTGTAAATTACTGGTTACATACAGCTTGGTTAACAAATAAAGGAGAAAAAATATCAAAAAGCAAAGGAGGATTATTTACAATCTCAGAACTAGAAAAAAAAGACTTTCCCCCTTTAATTTTTAGATATTTATGTTTAACAGCAAATTACAATACACCTTTAGATTTCAGCTTAGAGTCTTTAGAGGCAGCTAAAACTTCTTATAATAATTTAAAAAATAAAATCTTAGAATTAAAGACTAAAGATGAAGTAAAAACACATCCAATTTTAATAAAAGAATATAAAACTAAATTTTTAGAAAAAATAAATGATGATTTAAACATCCCCTCCGCTTTAGCTTTAATTTGGGATTTACTAAAAGAAAAAAATATTAATAACAAAGATAAATTAAATTTAATCTTAACCTTTGATAAAGTTCTTGGATTAGACTTAAATAAGATAAAAATAGAAAAAATAAATTCTAAAATAAAAGATTTAATTAAACAAAGAGAGCTAGCTAGAAAAAATAAAGACTTTAAAAAAGCAGATTTAATTAGGGATGAATTACTTAAAATGAATATTATTTTAGAAGATACAAAAAGTGGTGTTAAATGGAAAAAGAAATCTTAAATCATATTTCTGAACTTAAAAAGAATATTCAGATAATTAACTTAGATAAGATAGAAAGTAATTGGAAAAGCTATGGTAGAAGCAAGGAAATCTATAATCTCGCATTAATAAGACTAAATCTAAAAAACATAAGAAACCTTTTAGAACAAGGTAACGAGCATCGTTTATTAACATTTTTAGATAAAATAGAAAAAAACTTTGAAGATAAAAAAATAGAAATAGTCCTGCAGGATTTAGAAAAATTAGAAAAACTTGGAAAGAATTTAAAAGTTAAAAACAAAAAACTTCATTTTAAATTAAAATCTTTTTTACCTATTGAAATAAAGCAGGATATTGAAGCAGATTTAGAAGAATTAGAACGTTGCTACCTTCATAACTGTTTTAGAAGCAGCATAATATTATGCGGTCGATTACTAGAAACAGCATTACATCGTAAATACTATGAATTAACAGGCAATGATTTATTAGAAAAAAGTCCGGGCATCGGATTAGGAAAGATTATAGCAAAATTAAAACAAAAAAACATAGAGATCATTCCAGGTCTTAATCAGCAAATCCATTTAATAAACCAAATAAGAATTTTTTCTGTTCATAAACAATCATCTTATTTTCAGCCAAATAAAGAACAAACGTATGCAATAATCTTATATACATTAGATGTCTTAAATAAACTGTTTAAAAAGTAAGCTTTTATGTCAAGACTTTTTGATGAAGGTTTTCTTAAAAGCTTCAAAGGTTCAAATGAAAAAACTATGTACAAAATGCGGACATTATCCGGATGAAAATATCTACTGCCCTTGCTTATGTCATAACGCATTTAGAGTTAAAAAAATCAAATGAAAAAAGATATTTCAGAAATTTTAAGAGAAAATGGTTTAGAACCAGAAGAGCCCGTAGTAATTACCCCAGATCCAAAATATGAAGCAGCAGCATGGAAATTTATTAGAGAACTAGAAGCCCTTTATAGAAGGTCTAGAGAAAACCCCTCTTTTGTTAAATATAGTCTCGGATATTAATTAACTCATTAAACAATAACTTTAAAAACCTTTAATTTCTCTAATTTCCTTGATGGACGACCATAGTAGCCTGGTCCTACCTAGTCACATCTCGAACCTAGAAGTCAAGCAGGCTCACGTCTTTTGTTGTACTGTACTTCTGTACGGGAAGCCTAGATGCTGTTCATCACTTATTTTTGTAAATAAGAGTAATAACACTAAATTTCTTAACTACTTTTAAATAGAAACATTTATAAATCAAGAATAAGCCATCTAATCTTATAATATACACATTATAACGGGGGTTAAAAATGTTTAAAAAAACAATATTACTATTTACAATTGCATTACTATTAGTTTCTAATGCATATGCTTTAACAGTTTCAAATCCTGTCGCAAGTTCAAAGGATTTACCAGACGCAGATTTTGATAATGATAATAGAGTTGATTTTGATGACTTCTTCTTATTAACAGAAGCATTTGGAACAGATAATTATCTTTTTGATTTAAACGGTGATGATATAGTTGATGATAAAGACCTTACATTATTCCAAGAACATTTTGGAGAAATTTACGGTTGTACAGATTCTACAGCAACTAATTACAATTCAGAAGCTAATACTGACAATGGTAGTTGTAAATACCCAGCACCAAAGCCAACTCCTATTTTAGGTTGTACAGATTCTACAGCATTAAATTACAATCCAGCTGTAACTCAGAATGATGGTAGCTGTCAATACCAACAACCCCCAGCACCACAACCAATAACACCAAAAGATGCAGATTTCGATAATGATGGAGATGTCGACTTTGATGACTTCTTTTTATTTTCAGATAACTTTGGAACTAACGTAGCTAAATATGATTTAAATAAAGATGGAAAAGTAGACTTTGATGACTTCTTCATATTCGCAGATAATTTTGGTCAAAAAGTATTGCCTACCTCTGCAGATTTTGATAATAATGGGGTAGTTAATATGACTGACTTTGAATTATTTGTACAAAAATTTGGAACTAACATAGCTGAATACGATTTAAATAAAGATGGAAAAGTTGATTTTGATGATTTTTTCATATTCGCAGATAACTTTGGTCAGACAGTTGTATTGCCAGAAATTCAAGTTTTATTAAGTAATCCAAGTCCTGCAGACAATGCTGAAGGGGTTAATTCCGCTTCAAGAACATTTAGTTTTTATAGCTTAGTCACTCCAGGAGGGAGAGTAACTTATGAATTATACTTATCAAATGCAGGTACATGGCCTGGAAACAGTATGTCTATTAAAAATTTAGAAAATCTAAATGGTAAAACCCCTTTTGGTTCTATAACATCTAGTGAATCAAGACCAAATATACTAGTAAAAAATCTTAATGAGTACACAGTATATTATTGGCGAATAAAAGCAATAGATTCTAGTGGTAAGGTATATTTAAGTCCAGTTTGGAAATTCTTTACCCACAACGCAGGTTCATCACCAGAAAACGAATTTGTAGCACTTTCTGAAAATAAATTGCCTACAGCACAAATCCAAAAACCAGAAGAAGGCTACAGAAACGGAAAAGAATCTTATATAAAATTTTCAGGAATAGGCAATGATGCAGATGGTGTGATAATATCTTATGAATGGTTAATTGATAGTATTATGCACTATAAAGGTCAAGATAAAAGTAATGTAGTAGCTTACTTCTATCAATCTGGAGATTATTTAGTGAATTTTAGAGTACAAGATGATAAAGGTGCATGGAGTAAATGGACAACTTTAGATATAAAAATAGTTGAAAATTATGCACCAAATATACCTTCAAATCCTAGTCCTGGAAATGGAAGTAAAATAACATCTTCATATTTTACATTCTCATGGGATGGAGGAGATAAAGATAATGAAGATGTAACATATAATTTGATAATAAGCAAAAATCCAGAATTTACATGGATTCAAAAAACAACTAAATTCACAT
>JAHJRB010000020.1 GCA_018831025.1 Nanobdellota archaeon
GGTAGTATTGAGAAAACTGAAGAGAAAATGGAAAAAGAATTAGATTGCAGCGGGGTTGAGATTGATTTAGTTGATGTATGTGTGAATAGTTTGGAAAGTACTTCTGAAGTTGGATTGAATATTGATGTTGTAGGAGATGATGGGGTTAAGGGAGTTACAATAAAGTTCATAGGGGCTGATGGAAGTGTTGAAACAAAGGATTATGATGTTGAAACTCCGTTATTTGTTCCAAATAGGTTATTAGCTGCTAAAGACAAATTAAGTTTGGATAATGTTATTAGTAATATAGTTGAAGTTGAGATTTATCCAAAAACAGAAAAAGGAGAACTGTGTAAGGATAAAGTAGAAAGTACAAAAAAGATTATTAAATGTTAATAGAAACATATATAAATATGGGGATGGTAATATAAATGAAAATGAAAAAGGGAATTTCACCGATAATATCGGTTGTGCTTATTATTGCTTTAACTATTGTTTTATTCTTGATTGTATCTAATTGGATTCAGAGCTCTGTTTTGAAACCAGGTATGGAGGAGACTGATGAAAGGTTAACTGGACAACTAGACTGCTTAAGTACAGCTATTGATATTAGCAGTGTAAAAGTTAACAGTGGTGGTAGTGAGATTAAATTAAATGTGGATAATACTGGGGATACAGATATTTATGGATTAACAATAAGAGTAATTGGTGGAGATGGAAGTGTAGGGACTGCTAGTCCTATGATATTAAGTTCGGTAGGACCTTTGGGAAGAATTATAAATACAGGAACTGCTGTAGCTGTTAGTCCTGCTGTTGTCTCTCCTAATAATGTAGAAGTTTATCCAGAATTGGCAGGAGATAAGATTTGTAAAGATCAGTTTGAGAACACTAATAATATTGGAACTTATTAGCAATTGTTAAAAAAGAAAAGGAGGTGTTAAAATGGCTGAAAAAAGTACATTAGACTGGGTTGCTTTAGTTTTAGTTCTTGTTGGAGCTTTAAACTGGGGATTAGTCGGATTGTTTAGCTTTGACTTAGTAGAAGCAATATTAGGCAGCATTCCTCTCTTGCAAACAATAGTTTATGACTTAGTTGGTTTATCTGCATTGTATATAGCTTACATGACTTTTAAGAAATAATTTTTTTATTTTTTTAATAATTTTTTTATTCTTATAATTGGGATGTTAAATTCTTCTAATAAATTTTGAACTTTTTCTTTATAAGCGCCTAGACCTTTCCATTCTACTAAAAATGCTTCTACTGGCTCTACTGAGTTTTTAATTGCTTGTTCTATAATCTCTTTATTTAAATTTTGTAATTGGTGTTTTGGACAGACATAAGCCAATGAGTATTCTGTTCTTTCTAAGACTTTATTAAAAGAAGGCATATAATGACCTCCGCCAAAACCTATTGCTGTTTTGTATTTTTCTAGATTGGTTGTGCTTACTATACTGTTTATTGTTTTTGCTATTACTTTGGCTGCTTCAACGTCTTTCCATTGTAATTTACTTGAGCCTATTTCTATAAATAAAGATGGTTTGTTTAGAAATGGACCATGATGAGTTACCTCTCCAGAAACTTCATAATCTAAATTATTATTTTTTTTAAGCTCTAAGTAAGCTAACTTTAATATCGATGCTTTTGAGGGAGGTAATGTTGAATCTCTTCCTCCTAATTCAGCTTTAGACCAATTTCCTGGATTATGAACGCTTAGGGTTTTTTTTAATGAAGAAGATTTATGCTTAGTTGCGAAGATGAAAAAATCAGCATTTATTTTCTGGTTTAAATTATCTGAATATATAGATTTTTCCTGAATAATGTAAATATCTTTTTCTGGAAAATTTAGCTTTTTTAAATGTTCAAATATGTTTAATGATGCTGGATCTTTTTTTGAGATAATAACTGCGTATTTCATTGATAAAGTTTAAAGTTTCCTTTAATATATAATTTTTGTTTTAGATAGGTTCACGTTGTTTACAGAATTCAGGTAGAGAAAATATAAATTTATAATTTTATAGATGTATCCAAAGCTTTTATTACCAAAAGAAATTTTTTAAAAAATATGTGTAAATAGTGGTCTTTTATAAAAGGAAAGATTTATATATTAGTGGTAGCTTATAAAAGTTTATGAAGAAAGAATTATTTAAGCAATTAATAAAGGAATTTCACGAAAAAGAATTGCCTTCTCTAAAAAGGAGAAACTTATCTATTCCAGAAACTAAAAAAATAGTAAGTTTGATTGGTTCTAGAAGAAGTGGCAAGACTTTTTATTTTTATCAATTAATACAAGATTTTCTAAAGAATTTTCCTAAAGAAAGATTACTTTATATTAATTTTGAAGATGATAGGATTTTGCCTTTAGATGTTAAAGAATTGGATAATATTTTAGAAGCTTATTATGAGTTATATCCTGAAAATAAAAATACAGAATTATTTCTTTTCTTTGATGAAATACAAAATGTAGAAAATTGGGAAATATATTTAAGAAGAATCTATGATAAAGAGAGAGTTAAAATATTTGTTACAGGATCTAGCTCTAAAATGTTCTCTAAAGAAATTGCAACATCTTTAAGAGGAAGAACTTTAGCGTTTAATTTATTCCCTTTGGATTTTAAAGAATTTTTGAGATTTAATGATATTTTATTAGAAAAAAATACGATTTATTCAAGTGAAAGGTTTAAAATAAAGAAATTATTTGAAAGATATTTAACATTTGGGGGATTTCCTGAAGTTGTTTTAGAGGAGAATAAATTAGAATATGATATACTAAACAATTATTTTGAAATAATGATTTATAGAGATATTGTAGAAAGATATTCTGTTAGAAATATAAATTTATTAAAGATGTTAAGTAAATTTTTGTTAACTAATATTTCTTTACAATTTAGTGTAAATTCTTATTATAATACTCTTAAAAAAGATATTTCTGTTAGCAAGGAAACTATTTTAGAATATTTATCTTATTTGGAAGAAGCAAATCTTATTTTTTTATTACCTTTGTTTAGTTATTCTATGAAAGTACAACAAGCAAATCCTAAAAAAGTATACTGTATTGATACAGGTTTAAGGAATGCTATAAGTTTTAAATTTTCTAAGGATGAAGGTAGATTAGTGGAGAATTTAGTCTTTATTGAATTGAAAATGAGAAATAAAGAAATTTATTATTGGAAAAATAATAATGAGGTTGATTTTATAATTAAAAATAAAGATAATAGTTTAGAAGCTATAAATGTTTCTTATACTGATGATTTGGATGAAAGGGAAGTAAAAGGATTATTAGAATTTAAGAAAAAATTTAGAAAAATTAAAAAATTAGTTATTATTACAAAAAATATGGAGAAGAAAGAAAATGGAATAAAATTTATTCCTTTATGGAAGTGGTTATTATGTTGAATATTTTAGTTTTTTTAGGGTTAATATTTGGAAAGTTATTAGGTTATTTTACTAAGGAAGAGGTTAAAGAAGGTAAGAAATATTTTATATTAATTGAGAAGATATTATTGGGAATAATTGCTTTAGGTTTATTAGTAGTTAAACTTAATATTTTTAGTTTAAGTATAATTTTGGGGGTTTTATTGTTTTTTTTAATAAGAAGAATTAGTATATTTTTAGGGTTAAGTGTTTTTTTAGCTAGTTTAGTTAATGTTGAATTTGGATTGGGGATTAGTAGTTTAGTTTTTCTTTATTTATTAGTTAATGGAAGAGAGAGTAAATGGAAAGTTGTTATTTTTGATGTTTTATTATTTTTAATTCCTTTTAGTTTGATATTTGTGGAAAGTTTTATTAATACTAATTTAGGGTTTTTATTAGGTATATGTGCAGGTGGGCCCGTAGCTCAGCTTGGTAGAACCTTTTTTAGAAAAAAAGTTTCACCAAAAAAGATGGGTGGAAACTTTTTTAGAAAACTCATCAAAAAATGAGAAGGTGCCAAAAGTACTAGCCTCTTAAGAAGCTTTTAGGAAAAGTTTCAGCAAAAGAAATGCAAAGGGGAGAGCTAGGTGTCGCGGGTTCAAATCCCGTCGGGCCCGCTTATTTTCTTTTTATGTAATAGACTGCTAATATTGCTAATGTAAGAATTATGCTTAGATTTGTATAAAATGGAATTAAAGGTATAGATGTGCAGGGTTCTTCGTAGATTTCTATAGGATTGTTGTTTAATAATTTTGTAATTGCTCTTGTTCCTTCTATACATTGACCTATTTCAAATGTAATAATGTTACCTTCTTCATCTGTTTGAATACATTTTGACCAACAACCTATGCTAGTCTCGCTTATTTTTGGACAATCTGATGTGTATCCTAAGAAAGAACCGCTGGGTTCAGAACTTGGGATGTCGTCACAGCATTGTTTGCTTCCGTAAATATCAAAACAAGCTTCATCTAAGTCGCAAGCGTCTCCGCAATTTCCAAACATAAGAGACCTTTCTAAATTAATAAAACAATCCTCATCTGTATCTTCTTGGTTTTCAGGATCTTCATTAATATCATAAACATTTATACAATAATCATCATAATCGCAGATAAAATCATCATCTACATCTCCTGAACAAACTCCTGAACAGCAGAATAATCCTGAAATACAAGTACTAGTGGGATCTTCAATACAATCGTTGCATAAACAACTTTCAAAGTCTTCACAATCTCCGTTGTTGCTGCATTTTGCATATCCGGGTATATAAGAACATTCTGGGTCTAAACTTGGCGGACAATCTGAATCACATTCATCATCTATTAAAGGGAAACAACCGTCATTCGGATCTTTTGTAGCAATAAATCCGGTACAGTCTGGCATGTCTACTCCAGAAATACAATTAATATCACATATACTGTCTGTAATTGCTACACAAATTCCATCGTTTCCACTAGTTCCATAGGTTTGGCAATCTGGATCTATTTCTGGAATACAGTCTAAATCACAGATTCCATCATTCATAGGATAACAACAGTCTCCTTCGTTTTTTGTACAAGTAACTCCTCCTGGAGGAGGTAATGTACATTGAGAATCAGAAGTACATGTATTAGTCCCTGCACCAATTACAGAGACACAAGTCCCGCCTGCACTACATACTTTATGGTTTGGAGTTGTCGGTTTACCTACACAAGTGCCATCTATTACACATTGATCTACCCCTAGGCCGCTTATATCTATACACTTTAAGACTATATTGCATAATTTG
This sequence comes from Nanobdellota archaeon, assembly GCA_018831025.1. Taxonomy (GTDB): domain Archaea; phylum Nanobdellota; class Nanobdellia; order SCGC-AAA011-G17; family ARS1403; genus JAHJRB01. The sequence goes on from JAHJRB010000020.1 coordinate 5,157, forward strand.
TAAGAGGGGTTTTCTCCTGGAGGGGGTAGGACTAAACATTGAGCATTATTACTACAGGTATCTGTTCCTGCTCCTGAAATAGTTAAACAATCTCCATTAGCACCACAAGCTTTATGACTTGGAGTTGGTGGAACTCCTACACAATTTGCATTTGAGGTACATAAATCTATTCCTTCTCCACTAACTTGAACAC
>JAHJRB010000003.1 GCA_018831025.1 Nanobdellota archaeon
AACTTCCGTGACAGTGGCTTCTGCCCCGTCTCATGGCATGACTGTCGCCAACAGCGACGGAACTATCACCTACACCCCAAATCAGGACTATATCGGTTCTGATACTTTTACATATAATGTATGCGATATTGATAATGCCTGTAGCCAAGTGGCGACGGTAACGGTGGAGACGACCGAAAGTGGCGGTGTGACAAGATCTTTAGTTACTCCAATTTCCGTAGTTTCAGAGCCTCTCCCATCTGTTGCTTCAGGAGGTGGCGGAGGCGGTGGCGGCGGTTGGGTTGGCGGTGTTTCGCCTACTATTACTTCTTTTAACCAGCCAATGACAATTTTGCCTTCACAGGAAGGAAACGCAACTATGAATTTTGGAGATCAAGGGTCAGTTGGAATAAATGTTCCTGCAGGTGCTATTTCTGGCGAGACTACTTTTAACATCCAACAAGGCATAGCTAATAGTAATCAAATGCCTAGTAATACTGTAGGAGCCTTTATGATAGGCAATAGAATATTTAACATCAACGGAGAAGATACTGTGGGTAATAATGTTAGAGATTTCAACAGTAATTTGACAATAACAATTACTTTGCCTGATATGCCTGCTGATACTACAGGATTAGGCGTTTATTATTTTAACGATACAACTAATGAGTGGGTTTTAGTGCCAGGAGCAACCTTTGACCCAGCAAATGGCAAAGTTGTTTTTCAGGTTAATCATTTAACTGAATTTGCTGTTATTAAAGGTGATGGACAAACTGCAATTAAAGTTGCAGGTGGACAAGTCTTGGGAGAACAAACATTTGCTGATGGAGCATTAATTCGCGCTAATGGAGATATTGATGTCTATATCGTTAAATATGTCGGCGATAAACAGTTTAAACGTTTAATTTTAAGTCCATTTGTGTTTAACAGTTATCAGCATTTAAGATGGGAAGATGTAATGGATGTAGAACAATCTGTCGTTGATTCATTTACTACTTCTGAATTAGTAAGAGCTGCTAATGACACAAAAGTATATAGATTAGCTCCAAATGGAGATATGGGACAAAAGCGTTGGGTTAAGACAATGGGTGCTTTCGCTGCTAATGGTTTTGATTGGGATGCTGTTTATGAAATTAATTCAGTTGATAGAGATGCTTACACAGCTGATCAAGATATAGAGTAAATGTTTATGGAATAAGATTTAAAAGACTTGTCTTTACGGCAAGTCTTTTTAGTTTTATAATTAAAGCTATGTATAAGAAAACAAAAAAATATTTTATTCCGCATAAGGATAATGAGCATAAACCTTATATTTTCAGGTGGAAAGCAGTGCTTGTGATTCTAAGTTTATTACTTTTTGTTGAAATTTATTTTTTGGCTCAAGTATTATTGATAATTCCGTCTGATAACATTATTTTTAATATGCGCGCTTCAATAATACCAGATGCCATATTCAGTTTTACTAATGATAATCGTTTAGATAATGATTTAAATTATCTAAAAAGAAATTCTTTATTAGACGAAGCTGCTAAGCTAAAAGCTGAAGATATGGCAAGTGAAGAATATTTTGCACATACTAGTCCAGAAGGTTTAAAAGCTTGGGATTTTATAAATAAGGTCGGCTATAAATTTAATTCTGCTGGTGAAAACTTAGCAATAAACTTTTTGGATTCACAAGATGCTATTAATGCATGGATGGATTCACCAACACATAGGGCAAATATTTTAAATAACAACTTTACTGAAATCGGGATCGGTATGGCTAAGGGAGAGTATGAAGGTAAAGAAACTATTTTCATAGTTCAATTATTAGCTTTTCCTAAAGATGAAAAAGTATCAGTAGTTGCTGTGAAAGAAACTAAACCACAGGAAACTAAACCACAAGAAATAGTATCTCCACCTCAACCTATTATTGTTTCTTCAGAAGAAACAACAACAATAATAGAGAACAATAATCAAGGGGAAGTATTGTCTATGGAAACAACAATTCCAGAAGTAACAGTTTCAAATGTGCTTAATAAAAATAGTTCGATTTCTTTTGTTAATAAATGGTTAGCGTCACCGCATGCATTAACAAATTTCATATATTTTATCTTGTTGACTATTCTATCATTAGCATTGATCTTGAATGTTTTTATAAAAAGAAAAATTCAGCATGCAACTTTAATTGTTAATGCATCTCTATTGTTATTGGTTATTTCATTTGTTATTTGGTTAAACGCATTTATCGTATTAAGTCCAGTAAGAATATTGTAGAATATTTGAATATTTTAATTTCATGATACCAATTTCTAACTTTATTCCATACTCAGAGAAGATCTTGGCAATACTGAAAGAGTGCAAATCACCGCTGATACTATGAGGGTTAAGAGAGATATTTTTGATTCATGTTATTCCTCGAAAATAAGTTTGTAGAATGGTATTTGGCTAGAAATGAATTTTGAATTTAACAGCGGCGAAGAAGTTTTTATTAAAAACCAATAACTTTTAATCGGCTAGAGTAATTTTCTTATCCGTATAAACTATTCTTCCTTTCAAATTAGCTAGCAATTCTCTTTTCTCAATAATACTCCCTTCCTGCAATAGGTATTTAGCATAAGTCCTGACATCAACATCATTAGGGCTTTTTTGTTTGTCTGAATTACCCATAATCGTATTCTGGAATTTATTGAATCTCTTAATTTCTTCATCTAATTTATGCTTCATTCCCAGTTCATTGATATCTACCTTATCAATGACACCTAATAACTGTTTAATCAATTCTTCTTCCTGAATGTATTTGTTCTTGCACTGTCTGTCCCTGCTTCGGGTACAGCCATAGTAAGTATATTTCCTGGTCGTCCCATCTCTTAATTTTTTGTATTTTTCTTCAGCTGTTATGCCTGATCCGCATAGTCCGCAGACAATCATCTTGGTAAAAGCGAATTCTCTGCTTTCTCTGACTATATGGTCTCTTTTTAATTGTTCCTGGACTTTATCAAACAAGCTCTGGTCAATAATGGGCTGATGCTTTCCTTGGTACCAGTTACTGCTTTCTTTAGGATATTCAAAAGTTCCATAATAGAAAGGACTTTGTAACATCCTATATACTCCGCTTAAAGCCACCCATTTATTACCCTTGGTTTTAAAGTTTAATTCAAATCTTAGCCAATTATATATTTTTCTACCACTCCATTTTTCATAAGCCATCTTTTCGAATATCTTTTTAACCACATGAGCTCTTTCCGGATCAAGAATAACTTGGCATTTTTTATCTATTCTTTTCTGGTTTAAATATCCGATTGGAGCTACTCCCGGCCACAGTCCCATTTCAACTCTAGTCCTTAAACCTCTTTTAACGTTAATGCCTCTGTGGTCGTTCTCTAACTTAGCTTGAGAACCAAGTATCATTAAGAGGAACTTCTCATTTGGGTTATCAGTAAACCTTTGTCCGAAGGTTCTGATTTCTTTTAACTTGCCCTGATCCATCAGATCAACCAAGGCTCCCAAATCTCCGCCGTTACGGCTTAATCTGTCCGGAGCCCAGGTCAGAATAGCATTATATTTCTCTTGCTTAATATCTTCAAGCAATTCATTGAAAACTGGTCTGCATCTGGCTTCTTTAGCTGAATGGCTTTCTCTTTTTATCGCAAGGATATCCAGTCCTTCTTTTTCAGCTAATTGAAGCATTTCCTTGATTTGGGAATCAATGGAAAGTATTTGTCTTTCCTCTGATTCAGTACTTTTCCTTGAATAGAGGCAGTATTTAAATTTTTCTATTATTTGGTCTGTTTGTTCCATACAATCAAAGGAATGACGCAGACCCGATTGGAAGTCCAGAGGAGGTAAGTAGATAAGTTCTTCGTTAACTTGTATTATAGTGATACAAATTATACTTACACGTTCCTAAAAGACAGTAAACTAGTCAAAATTAGCTTTACTTTAGCATATCCACAATGTGATAATTATGATGATCCGCAAAAGACAGAATGTGAGCAGGAACGTCAGATTTTTGACTTGGATC
>JAHJRB010000106.1 GCA_018831025.1 Nanobdellota archaeon
TAAAATGCTTTTTTATTAAAGAACTTATTTTATCTTTTTTTGGTGATTTTTTTAGAAACGTTAAAATAAAAGTCTTTTTTCCAACTCTTTTTATTTCTTTTAAAGCACACTCTATGTTTGTAAAGTTTTGTAATGCTGTTACTGAGATTACAATATCAAAAAAATTATCTTTAAATGGTAAATGTTCTGCTTTTGCTTTTATTACATTATTTTTTGCTTTTTTTAATAATTTAATTGATGGATCTATACCATAGACTTTGCAATTCCAGCTGCTTGAGAATCCAGAGCCGCAGCCAACATCTAGCAATTTATCATTCTTTTTTACTTTTATTAAATTTTTAATTATTTTTAATTTTTTTAGCTGTTCTTCTTTATGCAAAGATTCATAACTTTCTGAGATTTCATCGTAGTAGTTCATTTTAGTTTTTTTAATAAAAAACAGGCAGTGCATATTTTAGATGATGTTGGCTCTTTGCATTCTTTACAAGAGTTTATTTCCATATTCTTATATCTCTCCTTAAATAAAGGCAAGATTTCTAAAAATGAATTAACAATGCCGTGTTTTGTTCCGGGATACTTTAGTTCTAAATTATTTAATAAATCTCTTATTTCAAATCTAAAAGAAACTGTGTTGTAAGGACATTCGTTAAATTCAATATCAAATCCTTTTAAAAAAGCGTAAGTTGCTGTTTCTTTTTCTGTTAATAAATAAAAAGGTTTTATTCTTGGAATAAATCTAGGATCTCTTTTTACTCCTGTTAAAGGTCCTAATCTGGCAGACAAAGCTGTGTTGTTCCTAATTTGATTCATTAAAATACTTTGAGATTCATCGTCTAGATTATGGCCTGTTGCTAATTTAGTTGCTTTTAGTTTTCTTGAATATTTATTGAGTAAGTATCTTCTAAAAACTCCGCAGACGCTACAAGGGATTGTGTTTGGAAGTTTTTTTGTGATTTCATCTAAAGTAAGGCCAATTTCTTTTTTGAAGGAAGCTATGTGAAATGGAATATTATTTTCTTTGCAGAATTTTTCAGCATCTATCATTGTTTTGTTTCTATAGCCGCTTATGCCTTCATCAATTAACAAAGCAGAGATTTTTATTTCCATCCTTTTATTTGCTAATTTGTTTAAGAAATATAAGCAGGATAAACTATCTTTTCCTCCTGAAACAGCTACAACAACATGGTCTTTTTTACCTATTAAGGAAAATTGTTTAATTGTTCTTAACACCTTTTTTTCAAAATAACGGGTAAAACAAGATTTGCATAGATTAATTTTGCTATTTGGTAAAGTGATTACTGGTTTTAGCTTACAGAATTTGCATGGCATTTTTTAACCTCCTGAGATAACAGGGATTATCTTTATTTCATCTTTAGGAGATAATTTTGTAGATTCTATGATTAACTCATTGTTTTTTGTGCAGATTACGATTGTTGGGTTTATTTTTAATTTTTCATAGACTTCTTTTAATGTGGATGCTTCTACCTGTTTTGTTACATCTTCCTTGATTAGAGTTACTATCGGCATCTATTTTTCTTTACTTCTGAATTTACCACCTTTTTTGTAAACTCTATATCTTCTCTTAGCTTTTTTATCGCTCTTACTTTTTCTTTGTCCATAACATGGTTCGTCATTTGACATTTTAATTTCCTATATACTTAGTATAGACTGACTTTGCTTTTTCTTCAGTTGGCGCTTCTATAAAAGTCCTTCCATCCGGGAACATTAACATTTCTTTGAATTTTAAATGATAATCATCTACTTCTACTTTGTCTATTTTTTCTAATTTTCTTGCAACTTCTTCTAACTTTAATTTTCTTCCTTTTATTTGGAAAAGTCCTGAATCACATATTTTAACCACTTCTGAAAAAATCTCCCCGTTTAGGTATTTGAAATCTTTTTTATTACAAGAATTACAATTGGTTAATGTTTTTACTTTTATTTTAGTTAGTTTGTTTTTCCATAAATCATAATGAATCAGTTCTTTCAAGCATGATTGACGGGTTAGAATTTTAAATGCTTCAGTTACCTGCATAGATGACATTAAAGAGGCAGTAGTGTTAATGATACCTTCTGTGTCACATGTTTCTAAAGTTGTTTCCGGCTCTGGGAAAATACATTTAAAACAGGGAGTTTTTTTTGGAATAAAATTAAATAACATTCCAGAGGATCCAACAACGGATGTGAAAATCCAGGGGATGTTGTTTTCTATGGAGAATTCATTTATTAAAAATCTGGTTTCTAAGTTGTCTGTGCAATCTAGGATTAAGTCCCCTTTTACATTAGATTCTATGTTTTTAAAATTAATATCTTTGAAAATAGCTTTTATTTTTATATTTGAGTTTATTTTTTCTAAATGTTCTTTTGCAATTAAGGCTTTAGGTTTATTAATATCATTTTCTGTAAATAAAGTCTGGCGCTGTAAGTTGCTTAATTCTACTATATCCCTGTCTATTAAGATTAAATTGCCTATGCCAGCTCTTGCTAATAATTCTGAAGAGCGAGTTCCTAAAGCACCTAGACCAATAATAGTAACTTTGCTACTTTTTAGGTATTTTTGACCTTGTTTCCCTATTCTTTCGAAAATGATTTGTTTAAGGTATCTCATGGGGTATATTGTATTAAAATACATTTTTAAATATAACTTTTCTATATTATGACTATGAATCAAGTATTGGAAGAAGGCAGTTTAGAGAATAAATCTGAGTTGATTAGAAAAGCTTGTAATTACTCTAAAGAGGTCCATAAAGGCCAAAAAAGATTAAGTGGGGATGATTATTTTGTACATTGTTTTGAGGTTGCTAAGATATTAAATGAGTTAGGATTAGATGAAGAAACTATTGCTGCTGGATTTTTACATGATGTTTTAGAAGACTCAAAAATAAGTTATGAAGATTTAAAAAGAGAATTTGGTGAGGATGTTGCTAATTTAGTTGATGGGGTTACGAAGATTAATATATTAAAGAAAAAATCCACTAGAACTAATAATTCTGAGACTGTTAGAAAAATGCTGGTAAGTGCTGCTGAAGATATTAGGGTTATAATTATCAAATTGGCAGATAGGTTGCATAATATGCGCACTTTAGAGTTTTTAAGTGGAGAAAGACAAAAAAAATTGAGCAGGCAGTGTCTTGATATTTATGCACCACTTGCTTATAGATTAGGGTTGGCTAGTATTAAATGGGAATTGGAAGATCTTAGTTTTAGTTTTTTAGAGCCTGAAATCTATGAGGATTTTAGGAAAAAAATGGCTAAGAGCAGGAGTGTTAGGGAGAAAGAGATTGAAGGTTTAGTTAAAGTTTTAGGTGAAGAGTTAAAGAAACATAATTTAGATGTGAAAATTCTTGGAAGGCCTAAACATTTCTATAGTATCTATAAAAAAATGAGATTAAAGAATAAACAATTTGAAGATGTTTATGATTTAATAGGGTTAAGGGTAATAACTGATAGTGTTGAAGAATGCTATGAAGTTTTAGGTGTTGTTCATAATTTTTGGAAACTAATCCCTGGTAGGTTAAAAGATTATATTGCAAATCCAAAGCCCCATTTTTATCAATCGTTGCATACTGGTGTTTTAACTGAAGATAACCAAAAGGTGGAGATACAAATAAGAACTAAACAGATGCATGAGCTGGCTGAAGAAGGTATTGCAGCACATTGGAAATATAAAGGAAGGACACATAGTAAAAAATTTGATAAAAGTTTAAGCTGGCTAAGACAAATTTTGGATTTTAGCAAAGAAAGTCCAAGTAAATTCATGAAGACTTTGAGGGTTGATTTATTTGGGGATAATATATTCTGTTTTACTCCTAAAGGAGATATTATTGAATTACCTAGCAAATCTACACCCATTGATTTTGCTTATTCTGTACATAGCGATATTGGGGAGAGGTGTGTAGGAGCTAGAGTAAATGATAAATTTGTTAGTTTAAAATATGAATTAAAGACAGGAGATGTTATTGAGATCTTGACTTCTAAACAACATAGACCCAGCAGAGATTGGTTAAAATTTGTTAGAAGTTCTAAGGCACTTGAAAGAATAAAAAAAAGCTTAAAAATACATCAGGGGATTCCTGCCAAAACGATAAAAATACTGGATAAGGAAGAAAAGATTAAAAGAGATATTATTTCTATTAGTGGATTAAAAAATTTTGAAACTAAACTTAGCGGTTGTTGCAATCCCTTACCTGGAGATGATATTGTTGGGTATGTTAATAAAACAAAAAACAAAGTTATAGTTCATACTTCTAAATGTAGCAATTTAGGCAAAGTTAAAAGGGAATTTAAAGAGGTTAAGTGGTCTGAGAGTTTTGATAAGGAATTGAAATTAAGAATATTTGCGCTTGAAAGAGTTGGAATATTTGCTGATGTGTTGAATACAATAGCTGCAACTGGAACTAGTGTCAAATCTGCTACTGCTAGAGCTATTGATGACTATAATGCAGAATGTATTCTAACTATTAAATTTGATGGGTTAAATCATTTAAGGGATATAATTGACAGAGTTAATAGAATAGCAGATGTTAA
>JAHJRB010000021.1 GCA_018831025.1 Nanobdellota archaeon
CATTATACATCCTTAATTTTCTTTAATTGAAAAAATTGATTTTAGAAATAAAAAAAGAAGAGATTTACTCTTCCTTTTCTTTAGGATCTTCCTCAGATTCTTCTTCAGCTAAATCTTCATTTGAAGACTCTTCTGAAGTTTCTGCTTCCTCAGCTTCATTTTCTGAGCTTTCAGTAGATTCTGAAGGCTCTTCTTGAGGTTGCTCTTGAGTTTCCTCAACAGTTTCCTCATCTTGAGTTGATTCAGCAGGATTTTCATTAGTAGTTTGTTCTTGTTTCATTTTTAACAAACCTCCATATTTTACTATTAATAAGTGGTTAAATCACTATATAAGGCTTTTGGTTTATAAAAAATATCGGACTTCGATTTTTGAGATAAATATAAATACAGTAAAATAAAGAAGTTATTTATTGGGCTGGGTTTTCAATAATCAAATGGCGAGATACCTTTTTTATCACCATTGGCAATTTCACTCTTCTCCAGCCTAACTTTATAATATGGAAATATTTGGGGATATGGATTTTGAAGATTTAATATTTGAAACAGACAATGAAGAATTTGAGATAGTAGAAAGCTTGAGGTTTCAAAGAAGATTTTTAGTTGCTAGTTAAATTTATTCTTCCTTTTCTTCATCTAAACCAGTATCAGATTTTCTCCTGACTTCTTTTCTTTTATAGCCTGTTACTTCTTTACCTTTACTAAAAGTAACTTCATATATACCAATTAGATTTTGTGTATCTGGAACAGCTTCTCTTTCTAGAGCTTCGACTAAGGCAGTCCAACCTGATGTATTACTATTTATACTAATAACGCTTAATGGTTTTTTATGCACTAAATCTTTAACAGTATCCATTGCTTTGTTATTTATATCTTTAAAATCTGCCATTTTTTACCTCCTTTTTATGGAATTAAAACCAAACCTTTTTCTACATCTACTTTTTTACCCTTCCATTCTTTTATCTTTTCTTTCAAATTATAATTTTTTATATCTTTTATCTTAAAATAATATTTAATAAATCTTGCAAGTCTTTCTCTTCTAGCTTGGCTTATTGTACTCGCTGTTTTTATATTAAAAGTTCCATCAGGTTTTATACAAGTAAAAAAATTCTCTTTAATTACTTTATTTCTTGTTTTTGCAGTTACTATTACAACATCAGTATCATCAAAGCGAAGGTTCTGTGGTTTTTTCCTCCAGAGATCTAAAACATCATATATTTTTACATTTGTAATTGTAGCTTTAATTTTGTTTTCCTCCTTAAGATAAAACTTTTTGTATTTGATTTTTTATTAAAGCCATTTTATCTTGTGTGTCTTTTAAGTCTTTAAATTTTGATGCTATTGCATCTGTAGCAACTTGTTCGAAAAATTCTTTGCTAAAACCGTTTTCTGAAGATTGTAAACTTTGAGCAATCATAATTGCTGGCCTAGTTCCTGGTTTTTCCGCATCATTTAGTTTATTTCTCAAACCTCTAACAACAGCAACTATTTTTTTTGCTACATCTTCTGAAATTTCTTCAGCATGAGCCCGAATAATTTTTACTTCAGTATCTTCATCATAATAATTCATGTGAATGGCTGGCATTCTGTCTAATAAAGCATCCTGTGGTTTATGTACACCAGCATACTCAACATTGTTACTAGTTAAGATCATACTAAAGTTTGGATGAACTTTTACGTAACGTTCTTCTCCAAATTTAGTTGGTAATTCTAATACACCTTCTTCTAAAATTGATAATAAAATATTATTTGCTTCTGGTTTTGTTCTGCTAAATTCATTATAAATTAAAGTGTAGCCATGTTGAACTGCTAAAGTTAAAGGATTAGAAACCCATAAGGGTTCTATAATATCTTTATCTTTATAGACATTATGAATATATTTATCTCTTACAGTTGATGTTTCAATTTTTGAATAGCCACCAATTAAGTCATGAGTTGTAATAGCTTCATCTCCATTAATCCAGATTGCTGGCTTTTTTAGCTTCTCTGCTACCTTAATTGCTAAAGCAGTTTTCCCACAACCTGTTGGTCCTATAATATGAACTGGATAGCCCGCTTTTAACCATAATTCAATTCTCTTTTCATATGCTCTAACTGCTTCTGTTTCAACAAAGTTTTTTGATTTTGGTGCTAAGAATTTCGCTTCAATTTCTTGTCTTATTTCATCATCTTGTTTTATTGTTATTGTTTTTTCTTCTTGTGTTGTATGCACAGATTCTCCTCCTCTTGATATTCTTTGATGACCAGGAACATATTTCATTTACTTCACCTCTTTATATCGAAAATCGATAAATGTATTTAAAGTTTTCTGTGATATCGAAAATCAGAAAAATTATTTTTTATCCCAATACTTTTGTGCTCTATGATCCCATTTAGCTCTTCTTCTTCCCCATTTTGTTGAAGTATCTTTTTCTGCATGGGCTCTTTCTTCAGCTGTCTTTAATCTTTCTTTCTCAACTTCTTTTTGCTTTACTATTCTTTCAGTTTCTTTTTTAGATCTTTTCTCTTCTTGAATACAACCAGGAGTTTCTTCCATATTATTTTAACCTCCAATAACTATGCCTTTTTTGTCTTCTATCCCACTTCGTTTTTACCTTATCCCATTTAGATGTTTTTGAAGGAATGTTTTCCTCTAGTCTGCCTATTTTTTCATTTGTTTCATGTGATTCTCTCCATGCAGACTCAATTGCTTCTTTTTGGGATATATCTTCTGTCATATTTTTAAGCTTCTCCAAAATAGAAATTTTTTATATAAGCTTTAATTTCGTTAGCTAATGCGTTTGTTTCTCTCTCTATTTTTCTTGTTCCAGAATCTATTTCAGAACACTTCTCTTTAATAGCATTTACTTTCTGTTGGACAGATGCCATTTATTCTTTCCCTTGACCAAAATAAAAATCTTTTATGTATGCTGAATTTTCAGTAGCTTGAGATTTTATGCCAGATACAATTTGTCTAGCTCCAGTATCTATTTCTCTTCCTTTAGATGCTATTCCCGCTGCTACTTTTTGAATTCCACTATTTAGTTCAGCTACTGCGGCACTGTTGACTCTTTCTTGTTTCCTAATGCCAGCTTCTACTTTTCTAGCTCCTGTTTCTATATGGGCAACTGCAGCTGCATTAACTTTTTCTTGCTCTCTAATATTGGATTCTATTCTTCTTGCTCCTGAGTTTATCTCTCCAACTTTCTGTTTAATACCATTTACCTTTTGTTGAACTGATGTCATTATTATAACCTCCTTTTTGTATTTATCTAAACTTGTAAGCATAAAAAATAAAAAAACCTGCTTATGCTTTAGCAGGTGCTGCAATTGCGGCTTGTTCAATCTTAGTTATCTCTTCTGCATAGTGTAAGAATGTATCTACGCTAGCAACTACTACTCTAGCTTCTACTGTTAAGATTTCAATTCCTACTAAGCTTACTCTTGCCCATAGGTCTATTACTATGCCCTTATCCAAGATTCTATCTAGAACTTCAGCCAAACTTGAAACGTCCGGACCTTGATTAACCATTTATTTTCACCCCTTTCTTAGTTTTTTTAATTAAAGGATTAAAATCCTTTGTAATTTAGTAAAATTAAGATGTTTATAAATGCTCTTCCGATGTCAGAACTAAAGTCGAAAATCGATATTGAAGTTATTTCTTAAGATAGGGATGAAGATCTTTTTTAATATTCAAGTAATGTTTTGTTAACAACACTCTAACATTATTTCCTGCTTTAGTTATACTAAACAATCTTCTTTTATTTTTTCCTTTGTTTTTAATTAATTTTTGATATTTTAATCTGTCTAAGACAGGATATACAGTTCCAGTACTAATTAAAATATCAAATTCTTTGTCTATTTGTTTAATAATATCTGGACCTGACATTAGTTTCTCTTTAACTAGTTGTAGAATTAAAACATCTAATAAGCTAAGTAAAACTTTTTTCTTTAATTTTTCAGAATATCGATTTTTGAGCATTCTTTTAAAAATCTTTATTTTAATTTAATAAAGTTTTTCTCCAATTTATTATACTCAAGTTCAAAGTATTGGACAATAATCTTTTGTATAAGATTATATTTATTTGGATTCTAAATGGGCATTGAAAATAATTACAAATTAATGGACTTTTTATCTACTAGTGGTGGGTTAGAGATATTAAAGAAGGGTATGGATAGAAAACCTAAACATTTTGAAAACTTTAGATCTATACTTAATCATAAAACAAATAGAAAATTTTCACCCAGTACTATCTCTTTAAGATTAAAGCAACTTATAAAATTAGGAGCATTAAAAAGAACAATTACAGAAACAAAAACTGGTAGAGAAGTAGTTGGATATATCATTACAAAAAAAGGAATTCAAATAATAAAGTTTTTTGATAAATCCGAAGAAGAATTAAACCTTATTTTAGTAAGTGAGGATAAACAGATAGATTTTCAAAAAAATTAAATCAAAAATTATTTATATATTAATACTATATTTAATTTTGTTATGAGTAAAAAGAAAAATAAAAGAAGAGAAGAGAAAGTTACACATGGATGGCTTACTGCATTAAGAGGATTTTGGCAGAATCTAGTTAATATGGAGAATAAAGGAGAGACTGAAAAAACTAAATCTGGAAAAGTTGTTGGTTTCTTAGGTACTGGTACTAGGTATGTATACAGAGTTAAAATCTTAAATTTAGGAAAGAAAAAAATTTAGATTTATTTTAGTATTGACTTTTGTATCGAAATTCGATATTTTAGCAATTTTAATAGAATTTAACACCATTTTCTTAATATTCATAATTAAGTTATTTAACTTTTTGATAAAGGTTTAGAAATATATAGACGATTTGCTTATCATAATATTGAAGAAACTACTTGAAAGTTTAAATGAATTATATAGAAAATTATTTAAGTAAAGAGATTTCTATAATATAGTATCGATTTTCGATATAAAGAGGTGATTGTTTTTGAATAAGAATCTTTTAGGGGATGGAGAATTGAATTCCATTTTTTCTGGAATTGAAGATTCGCAACATATCTTACATTTATATTCTCCTAGTGTAAATAAATATTTAATTCATGCTTCTTTTTTCTCTGATGGTAAGGTTGCTTATATTACTGAAGAAGATCCTAATTTAATAGTAAAAAAATTCAATCTGTTAAAAGCTGATTTATCTATAATTTCTCCACATGAAGTAGATAAAATTAAAGATTGTGATAGGATTATAATAGATACTGATTCTATCAACCCAGAACTAAATATGGAAAAGATAAGAAAAAGCTTTAATGGGCAATCAGTTTTATGCACATACAATATTAGTAAACTTGATCCAAAAAAAATTAAATCTTTGGCTAAAGAATATGATAAATTAATTCTTACTAGTGATAATACAACTTTATTATCTTCTGATTCTATAAATACTAAGAGGTTAATTAATAATGATCTGATTGACGAGTTTGTTAAAAAAGAATTGAAGATGATAGCTCTGGCATTAATAAACAAAGAAACAATGTGTGGCAGAGATATTAAACTAGAGATATATAAAAATTTCAATATTTTAATTAGTTCAGGAACATTATATCCATTATTACATGAATTAGAAAAAAATAAGTTAATAGAATGTCATAATGAAATCAAAACAAAAATTTATAGGCCTGCTAATAAAAAGATAATAAACAAAATCTTAAATGAGCATATACAAGTTAAGAATTTTTTAAGCAATTTTTTACAATCATCTATGATAAAAGAGAAATAAAATGGCAAAAAAGAATAAAATAGGAGAGTATCTCTACTGTATAACTACTAAAAAAGATGCACCTAAAGAATTTAATATCAAAGGAATGGAAGATAGTGATATTCGTGTAATGTTTTATAGAGATTTAGCTGCTATTGTTAGTAAAGCTCCTTTAAAAGAATATGAACCAACTGAAGAGAATGTAGAAAAACATAAAACAGTTGCTTTACATATTTTAAAAGACCATACTGTTTTGCCAGTGGCATTGGGTATGGTTTTCAAAAAAATGGGTATTCTGACTTCTACAATGGGCAGAGTTTATTTTGTATTAAAAAAAAGTCTTAATTTAATTGATAACAAAATTGAATTAGGGGTTAAGGTAATCCTTCCTAAAAATTTTGAAGAATCAAATAATGGAAAGAGTATAGAAGAACTAAGAGAAGAGTGTAAAACAGAATTTGCTAAAAAGCTTGATGGAATAGCAGTAGAATCAAAGGAAGGCAAGTTATTTAGTGATAGACTTGCTTTGAATATGTCTTTTTTAGTTGACAGAAATAATATAGATAAGTTTTCAGATATATTAGGAAAACTTGATGATAAATATAATGACCTAAAGGTACAGTATACAGGACCATGGCCACCATATAATTTTGTTGATGTTAGAATAATGAGTAGGGGGAAATAAAAATGGTATTAGTAGTTGATGATTTGATTTTAACAATAACTGTTAGACCATTTGTTTTCATATTTAAACAAGTACATCAGCATGCTTTAAGAGAGATGTATCCTTTAGAAAAGATTCAGAATGTAATAAAAGAAAACAGGATGGAGTATGAGCTCAAAGAGATAAGTAAAGAAGAATACGGAAAAGGAGCTGCTATATTGGAAGAAAAATTAAAGGTAGCTAAAAAAGTGAGAGAAATGTATTCAGGAACTGATGTATTGTCGGAGGTAAAATGAGAAAAGAAGAAAAAGCAACTGGTTTGCTTAATGGATTATTGGATTTTTTAAAGGGAATTGAAGAATTACAAACTAAAGGATTTGAAAAAAGTAGCAATAGTGAGTTTTCAACATCCTCTGGTAAAAAAGGAATCTACGATTATGGTGTAAAAATAGGAGCACTAAAAAAAAGTGCCTTAAGCCAAAGACCTAGAAAGATAAAAGAAGAAACTGTAGAGCCTGAAAATATTGAAAAAGAACCGTTAGTAGATATTTTTGATAAAGATAATTATGTTTTAGTTGTTGCTGAATTGCCAAATATAAAAGAAAAAGATTTGGATTTTAAGATAGTAAAAAATGTTCTAAAGATTAATGCAAAAACATCAGCTGGAAATGTCGAGAAAGATATTACTATTCCTGAAGGGGGTGAAGTAGATAAAATAGAAAAAGTTTCATTGAAAAATAACATTCTTGAAATTAAATTAAAAAAGAAAAAGGAGGTAAAATAAATGGTAGATAGTATAGGAAGGATATCTTTTGGTAGAGGAGCTACAGAAACAGGAGAAAAAAGGAAAAAGATAATACATAAAGTAAGGAAAAAGGCAGAACAAAGCAGAGATGACTCAAGAAGAAAATTGTTAGAAGCAAATAGAAGATACAAGATTAAAATTGCAAGAAATGAAGCAAAAATGGACCTAAGGAAAAAAGATAAAGAAAAGAATTTGAATCCAGTAGTTGTCTCTTTAATGCCCTCAAGAAAATATGCAAAATCTCTGAGGAATCCTGTAAATTGGTCAGGTGTACCTAATAAACCAAAATATTCAGGTGCAATAACAACTAGGGAGAGAATTTATGGAAAAAGATTTGATTAGCTTGAACAGGAAACATTAAAAAAAATAGAAGGAGAAAAGGTTGAGATTGTTGAAAAACTGCCTGAGAAAGATTCGTCTGAGGAAAGTGTTTCTAAAGATAGCAACAATTTGAAAAAAGAAAGTGTAACTATTGTGGATAATAAACAACAAAAATCAGAATAAAATAAGAGGTTAATATTTCATAAAGGAGTAATTTATAGATGGACAAATATAGCCCAAAGCTAAAATTAGTACCTAAGCAAAGAGAAGGTTTAATTCAAACTGTAGATAGGATGTTAGATAAAGGTATAGTGATAGATGTTAAATTAAGATTATATCTTAAAGATTTAAAATTAATAGGTGTTAGAGCTACGACTATTCTTACTAATTTTGAATCTGGAATAAAATTTGGTTTAGATTTTCCAGAAGATACTAATTTTGATACAAAAGCTTGGCGTGATTTAATTATAAAAGAAAAATGTCATCAATGTAGCAAGATGTTGAAGAAAGAGGAATTAAATGATGGTTGCCCATGGTGCGGTTTTAATTTAAAAACAAGTTAAGATGGAAGAACAAGTTCTAGAGCCGGAAAGAGAAACAAATTCTGAATTAGGTAATTTAATTGAGAGAGTTTTGGACAAAGGATTGGTGATTAATGCTGATATTATTGTTTCTGTTTCTGGAACTGAGTTATTAGGAATTAAAATCAGGGCTGCTTTGGCATCATTTGAAACTGCTGCACAATATGGGTTACAATTTCCTTCCGGCACTAATATAGAAACGACAGCTTGGAAAGAAGCAATGGTAGAAAAAGAATCATGTCCACAATGTAATAAAGTAGTAGATGTTGGTGAGTTACTAAATAAAAATTGCCCTTGGTGTGGATGGGAAAGTGCAAAAGCAAAAGCTGAAAAAATTGCTACAAAACAATAATTAACTAAATAAGATGTTAGCTGAAAAATTTAATTTAGATAAAAATGGATTAGGTAAAATAAATAAATTTATGAAATCTTTAGATGAAGAAAGTAAAGCATTAGTGCTTTTTATTTTAAGAAACCGACATGCTGATATTAGAGAGTTAAGTAATTTAATTTCTGCACCAAATGATTCTCATACAATAATCAGAATAAAGGATGTTATTAACACAAGTGCTGAAAATATTTTAAATAAGCCTATGTTAATATTTGAAGAAAGTAAAATAGATCCTGTTACTAAAAATAAAGTGCTATTTTCATGGTGGCTAAATGATGAAATAGAATTAGTAGAGGAAAAAGAAGCTGTTGATGTTTTTGATGAAAAAGATAAGATAAGAGTTGTTACGAGACTTTCAGATGTTAAAGAAGAAGACATAAATATTGATGTTGATAATGATACACTTATAATCTCTACTGGAAAAAATCGTAAAAAGATTCCATTATTTAATAGAGTAGAAAATCAAATAGAAAAAACATACAAAAATAATGTACTAGAGGTTAGTTTAAAAAAATTAAATTAAAATGGTTAGAGCTAAGTTTGAGGAATTAAAAGAAACTAAAAAAACTATAAAGAAGCAGATAGAAGAATTGAAAGAACTGGATAAGATGAAAATTGAATTTTTGAATATTACTTCCCATGAATTAAAAACACCCCTAACACAGATAATAGCCTATCTTGATATATTACAAAATGAAAAACAAGGCAAGCTCAATAAAAATCAAAAAGAAAGTTTAAAGATTATTTCTAGTAATACAAAGAGATTGAAGAGTTTAATATGGGATATTTTAGATTTATCAGGGTTAGAATCAAAACAAATAAAATTTGACATGCAGCCAATTAAAATAAATGAGGTTATTGAAGATGCAATTAGAGATGTGAAATCACTTGCTGAAGAAAAGAATATCACTATTAATAAAAATTTAGGTAATTTTCCTTTAATAGAAGGAGATGAAGAAAGATTAAAACAAGTTATAACTAATTTAGTAAATAATGCTATTAAGTTTACACCTAAAAGAGGGAAAATAGATATTAATGTAGGGAAAAAAAGTTATAGACTTTTTATTACAGTAAAAGATATGGGTATAGGTATTAAAAAAATATATTTAGAAAAGATATTTGATAAATTCTACCAAGTAGATACTGGAGATAAGAGAAAATATTCTGGAACAGGTCTTGGCTTGACAATATGCCAAGGAATAATTAAAGCCCATGGCGGTGAAATCTGGGCTGAGAGTGAACCAAAAAAGGGATCTGCTTTTAACATCTTATTGTATTATAAGAGATTAGGAAAACCAACAGAGGCATTTACAGAGGCATTTAGTAAGCGGGGGGGGGGGGGGAAAAATTAAAAAATTAATTGAGGTTGAAAATGATAAAGATAATGCATGTTGATGACAACAAAGATACAAGAAAAGTAGTTAAGTTAATGTTGAGAAGTGAAGGTTATGATATAATCAGTATAGCTAGTGGGAAAAGCTGTATTGATAAATTAAAAACAGAAAAACCTAATTTAATATTACTGGATATTATGATGCCTAAGATGAGTGGCTGGGATGTGTTCCAGGAGATTAAGAAATATAAGTTAAGAGGAACTAAAGTAGCTTTTTTTAGTATAGCACCAGTTTCCCAACAGAAAAAACAGGAATTGTATAAAAAGGGTGCTGTTGGTTATATCACAAAACCATTTACATCAGAGGAGCTAATTAAAAAAGTAAAGAAAATAATTAGAGAGGAACCATTAGATGCTAATAAGGAGATTACCATTAATGACTTTATTAAAAAAATAGAACATAAAGATGATATAAAAATTCTAAGCGAGATCATTGTTAATCTTATAACTTTAAAGGCGATAAAGAAAGATAGTTTTGAAAGTGGTCAAGATATTATAAAAAAAGTAGTTTCTAAATTGGAAATTATAATAACCTCTGATTCTCTAGAAGATTTTTTATTAAATTTAACTAATGGTGTGAGATATAAAAAATTAGTACAGGAGCGTATTAAGAAAGAGCTTACTTCTAAATTCAAGACATTAATAGTTTCAAGTTCACTTTATGATATTTTATCTTCATGGGAGAGATATGGGTTATTAAAAAGTAAAGGATTTGGTAAAAATAAATTATATAAATTAACCAATAAAAGTTATGATGCAGAAAAACTTTTGGTAGATCATATGGGGAAAGAAGGAATTAAAAATATAATCAATATTTAAAATGGTAGAAAAAAGAAAGAAAAAAGAAGAAGGAATAGCAAGTGAAGTGCTCAAAGACATTGGAGATATAGTACCAGCTTTTTCAGGTTTAATTAAAACAGTAACAAAGACAGAAGCTTTCAAAAAAAGACTGAAAGAAGTTGATAAAGAAATTAAGAAGAGATTAAAAGTTGAAGGTGGGCATTCAGTAAGGTCTATATTACCTGAGTCAGGAAAGAAAATAAAAGCTACTCAAAAAATTAAGCCAAAAGAAACTAAGAAAAAGCATCTAGTTGATGTTTTTGATGAGAAAGATAAAATAAGAGTTGTTACAGAATTAAGAAATGTTAAATTAAAAGATATTAAAATAAATTTAGAAAATAAAAGCCTTATAATAACTGCCAAAAAAAAGAAGAGAACAATAAAACTACCTTGTGCTGTTAAAAAACAAATAAAGAAGCAATATAAAAACGGAATTTTAGAGGTTGTATTTAAAAAATAAAATGCCATTAATCAAAGCAAAAGTAAAGCTAAAGAAGGGAAAATTAAAAGCAAAAGTAAAGTATCCTTTAGTTGGGGAAACTGAACTTGAATTGGGATCAACTAATAAATTAAAGGCGCTTGTTAAGGTTCCTTTTATATTTTCAGCAAAATTTTTTGGGTTTTTAAAAAGAAGGAAAAAATGATAAATATAGATGAGAAAAATCTGAAACATGGTGTTTTAGGTTTAGTAATGGCCATAACTGAAGTAATCAGGGATGCTTTAAAATTACAAGCTGTTAGAAGGGTGAAATCAGGGAGATTAACAAATGAAGAAGTTAAAAGGCTAGGAACAGCATTAGCTGAGCTTGATAAGGCAATTGAAGAAATAAAAGAAGAACAAGGTGTTACAGAGGCAGTTCAAGGTGTGAGGGATAACTTAGATGATTTAGCAAATGATGTTGTTAATAAAATACTAAATCCAAAAAAATGGGAGGAACAAATTGGAACAAGAAATACAACAAAAGTTGGGTGAGGAAACTAAGGAAGGAAGATATGTTTATTGTATTGTAGATAAATCTAAATCAATCAAATTTGGAAGAATTGGGATAGAAAACAATGAGGTTTATACAATAACTCATAAGGGTTTATGTGCAGTAGTTCATAATTGTAAATCTCAAGCTTATATTTCTGATAATGAAGAAATGGTAAAAGATTGGATCAAAACACACCAGAACGTTATTGATATTGTTTCTGAAAAATTTAATACTGTTGTGCCATTAACTTTTGATATTATCGTAAAGGGTTCGAATAAAGATGTAGTGGATTGGTTAAGAAAAGATTATGAGCGACTTAAAAGAACTTTAAAAAAAGTTAAAGATAAACAAGAATTCGGTATACAAATTTTTTGGGATGAAGAGAAAATCGGAGAGAAGATTGCTGGGGTAAATCAGGAGATTCAAAATTTAAAAAAAGGAATAAAAAAAGTATCGCAGGGAGAGGCTTATTTTTATAAAAATACAATAGAAACCATTCTTAAAAAAGAAATGGAAGAAAAGGCTGATGAATATTTTAAAAAATTCTATAATATGATTAGAGAGCATGTAAATAATACTAAAATTGATAAATTAAAAAAAGAAAAGGACAAGCAGATGTTGATGAATTTATCTTGTTTAATACATAAAAATAAAGTTAAAAAATTAGGAGCTGAGTTAGAGAAAATTAATAGGTTGGATGGATTTTCAGTTAAGTTTACAGGACCATGGCCACCTTACTCTTTTGTAAGTCCAGGATAGAAAATGAAACCAATAAGAAATAAAAATGTAACCTTTGTTGATTTACTAGACAGAGTTTTAGATAAGGGATTGGTGATTAATGCTGATATTATTGTCTCAGTTGCTGATATCCCTTTAATTGGAATTAATTTAAGAGCAGCATTAGCAGGAATGGAAACTATGTTGGAATATGGTGTAATGGAAGAATGGGATAAGACTTTAAGAAATATAGCAATAAAGGAAAGGAAAAAGATAGAAGAAAAAGCTGTAGAGGTAGTAGTATAATGGGAATTTTTAGGACTGTAGTGGAATCTATTTTAGGTCCCATAGCTTCAACTGCTGATCTTCAGAGATTTGGAAAATGGAAGAAAGATTTAGAAGATGCTTTAGCAGAGCTTGAAAAGAAGTATAAAAAGAAGAAGTTGTCTAAGGCAGAGTATATAAAAAGAAAAACAGAGTTAGAAAAGAAACTGAAAAAAGCTGAAGAGCTAATAAAGAAATCAAAAGAGAGATTTGAAAAGACTTCTCATAAGGAAATAAGGCTTTAAAATGTCTGATATTCTTAAAAAAGATTTAAAACTATTATTATTTGGAGGTAAGGGTGGGACTGGCAAAACAACAGCTGCTGCATCAACTGCTTTATATGCTGCTAAACAAGGGAAAAAAGTCTTAGTTTTCTCTACCGATCCAGTACTTTCTTTATCAGATTCTTTTAAGTGTAAGATTGGGAATAAAGTAACTAATATAACAAAAAATGTTGATGCTTTAGAAATGGATACAGATACTATTTTAGAAGAGTTTAGGGAAAATTATAATGCAACTATTCAGCAGATAATTAGTGAAGGGACATATCTAGATGAAGAAGACACTTTAAGATTTTCAGAGCTACCATTTCCTGGTATGGATGAATTTATGGCTCTGGTGAAGATAATAGATTTTTTAGATAAAGATGAATATGATCTTTATATTTTAGATACAGCTCCAAGTGGTCATACAATCAGGTTATTAGCTCTGCCAGATTTAATTATTAAATGGACTGATGTTTTAATTAAAATGCATGCTAAAAAAGGTGTTATAATGAAAAGTTTTTTTGGTAAAGCTGTGAAAGATAGAGCTGATAGATTTTTAACAAAATTACAAAATGACATTAAAAGAGTGAGAGCGACTTTAATGGATAAAGAAAAAACACAATTTGTTGTTATAACAATAGCAGAGGCAATGGGTGTATATGAAACAACTAGGTTTATTAAAATACTTGAGAGTTATAAAATTCCTATTGGTCATATCATATTTAACAAAATTATTCCAAATAACAAATGTGATTTTTGCAATTCAGTTAGGAAAGAACAGCAAAGATATATTAAAAAAATTAAGAAAGAATTTTCATATGATATTATAGAAGCACCATTATTTCCATATGAAATTAGGGGCTTAGAAAATTTATATTTTTTTAGCAAGGCTTTATATGGAGAAGATTATCAAGTTGAGTTTAAAAAATTTAGTTTATTTTCATTTTCTAAAAATACATTGCATAAACCTTCAAAAATGCATAGTGTTTTTGAAAAAGATTTGAAATTACTGCTTTTTGGAGGTAAGGGTGGAACCGGAAAAACATCTATGGCAACATCTACTGCTCTTCAAGCAGCAAAGCAAGGTAAGAAAGTCCTGGTTTTTTCTACAGATCCTGCTCATTCCTTATCAGACTCTTTTGATAAAGATATAGGGGATAAAATTACATATATTACTAAAAATGTCTATGCACAAGAAATAGATGCTGTAAAACTTTTTAAAAATTTAAAAAAAGAATATAAAGAAGAAGTCAAGAATTTCTTTAAGAGACTTCTGACTCCTAAAAGAGGTATTTCTTTGCCTCTTGATGAGGAGATAATGGCAGATTTATTTGATCTTAGTCCGCCAGGTGTTGATGAATTAATGGCCTTAAAAAAAATATTAGATTTTATAGATAGCAAAGAATATGATTTGTTTATTCTTGATACAGCGCCTACTGGTCATACATTAAGATTGTTAGCTTTGCCAGATGAGGCTATAGAATGGATGCAATTTATAATAGATATCAAAACAAAGTATCCAACAACTGGAGAAGTGGGAGATTCATTAGGAACAACCTTAAAGACAATTAAAAGAGGAAGAAAAATACTTACAAATCCTGCTCAAACAGAGTTCATTCCTGTTACAGCACCAAATGCCTTAAGCATATATCAGACAGAAAGACTGATTAATAATCTTGGCAAATTAAAAATTCCAGTTGAATATATGGTTGTCAATAAAATTATTCCAACTAACAAATGTGATTTTTGTAAATCAAGAAGAAAACAACAAGAAAATTATATTAGAGAGATTAATAAAAAATTTTCTAAGTATAAAATTACAGAGATGCCACAATTTGAATATGAAATTAATGGTCTTAAGAAATTAACAGAATTTTCTGAAACTTTATTTAGATAAGTTTATTTATTCTTTGGATAACAAAGCATTAACTAATAAAGGTTTCATAGATTGAAATAATTTAATATTGCCTCTTCTTAAGGATATATTATTAAATAATACAATCTTCATATTACCATATTTTGGTGGATTATTAACTAAATCTACAAAGAATTTTTTGCTCATTCCTATTGCCATATCTGTATCATCATTTTTACCAGAGACAAATTGTATTTTGCCATTTTCAATCACAATTGAAAAACTTATTTCTGGTACTCCAGTAAGGTCCATTCTGCAAGAAATGTATCCTATTTTTTTAGCTGTTTCTTTTACAATATCTTTTTTGATCATATCATTATATAACCTTCTAGCTTTCTTTAATAGTTCTTTTTCACTAAAATCATATTTTTCTTTAGAAGATAGTTTCTTAATTATTTTTCTTTTGTGCAAAGTTTGATGTTTGAACATTATGAATTAATTAAAAATTTATTTTTTAAAGAATTTTTTGAAGTGTTTGTGTATATGTTTATGCATTTTTTTAATATGGTAATCTATCCCTTTTGGTTTTTTAGTTTGTTTTGATTTTTTCTTTTTTCTTTTCTGAATTTTTTTGGGTTTTGGTGGTTTGGGTGTTTTTTTAATAAGAGATTTTTTAACAATAGATTTCTTTTTTATTTTTCTTCTTTGAACTTTCTTTTCTGGTTTTGGTGGAGTTGATTTAGGTAACTTTTTTTTCTTGGTTATAGTGGGTTTCTTTTTAATTATTTTTTTTCTTTTTGGTATAATCTTTTTAGCTTCTTTAAGTTTTTCGGTTTGTGGTTTTTTTTCAACTTTAATTTCTTTAGGAGTAATAATAATATTTTCTTCTTTCTTTACAGCTTTCTTTTTAACTTTTTTAGTTATTTCTTTCTTTATTGGTGGTTTTTCTGATAATGGTTTGGGTTTATGTATTTTCTTAACTTCTTCTTTTTCTTTTAAAACAGAAGCACCCAGCTTTACAGTAGGATGAATAGGTACGGTTATCCAAGTTCTCATATTAGAAATTGTTTATTTTCTTTTATTTAAGTCTAACTTATATATCGAAAACCGATTTAAATTAAAGAAATTATTTTTTAACTTTTTTAGGTTCTTCACTTTTATACTCAACCTTTCTCTTTACTATTTCTTTCTTTTTAGGTTTTACTTTCTTCTTTTCAATTGGTTTACTTTCAACAATAGTAGTAACGCCCAATATTTTTCTAGGATGAACTGGAATATAATGTTTCATTCTTTTTTATTATATTTTAAACACATATTTAAATATTATTACAATATCGAAAGCTGATATTAACCTAA
This sequence comes from Nanobdellota archaeon, assembly GCA_018831025.1. Lineage (GTDB taxonomy): Archaea > Nanobdellota > Nanobdellia > SCGC-AAA011-G17 > ARS1403 > JAHJRB01. Next base: position 16,191 of record JAHJRB010000021.1, read on the forward strand.
ATTTTTAATTTGAATATCTTTTTGTATTAAAGGTTTAACATTATGATGAGCACCAATAAATAAAAATCCAGTTTCACTTTCTTTTAATGTTTTATCTACTCTCTCTGCTATAAATTTATCACGTTTTTTTAACAAACTATCTTTTTTATTTTCATATTCTTTCATTGCTTCCTTTCTTTTTTTGTAGCTTTCTTGAAGTTTCTTAACATAATTATACTCTTCTAATAATATTTTAGGATCTTCTGTCATTTCAATAGTTGCACCTTTTTCAATCATTTTTTTAATTATCTGATAGTTTTTACTACCTTTCTCAGCAGTTTCATTAACTATTTTTAAAGCTAATTCACCATCAACAGGCATTCCATCTTGATAGATTCTAACTTTACCATAATCTAAATCAAGTTTGTCAATCGCTTCCTCAACTTCATCCCAAAATTTCTCAATCTTTTTTTGATTTTCTTCCCATGCTTTTTTTCCAAGTTTTTCTATTCCTTTTTGTCTTAAAACATCTTTCATACTACCCATATCAGCAGGTGTATGTACAATTGCTTGAATGATTAAGGTTCTCATTTATTGCTTTTTCTTCTTAACAGCTTCTATTATCCAGATATGACTTCCTCCTTTTCCTTTTTTAACAGATTCCTTAATAATTTCTAAACCCCTTTTAGCATAAATATGTTGCAAGTCTTCTTCAAGTGTCATATAATTCATTTTAAGCCCTCTTTTTTTCTACAATTTTCTTTTTATTTTTTCTTAATTTAACTTTACAAGCATAACAAAGATATTTTTTATTTTCTTTATTAAAATGAACTTTTCTTTCTTGTTTACAACTTTCACATAATCTTCTCATTTAGTTTTGTTATAGCTCTCTTGTTTTAATATCTTCAAAGGCTTGTTTTAAATGCTTTGCTTCTATTTTAAATTTCTTAACCTCTTTTTTAACAGTATCTTCTTTTCTTTTTCCTATAAATTCTCTAATTGCAAACTTTGAAGCGGTTGCACAAATAGCCTCTATATCTGCTCCACTATAATTTTTAGTTTTTTTAGCTAACTGTTTTAAATCAACATCACTAGCTAATGGTTTGTCTTTTGTATGAATCTTAAAAATCTCTAATCTTGTTTTTTCATCTGGTAAAGAAACCTCAATTAATCTATCAAATCTTCCTGGACGTAATAAAGCTGGTTCAATTAAATCTTTTCTATTGGAAGCAGCTAATATTAAAACATCTTTCAACTCTTCAATACCATCTAGCTCTGTCAAGAGTTGAGAAACAAATCTTTCACTTACACCAGAATCACCACTTCTTGTTCCTCGCTCAGGAGCAACTGCATCTAATTCATCAAGGAATAAAATACAAGGACTACTTTGGTTTGCTTTTCTAAATATCTCCCTTACTTTTTTTTCACTCTCTCCAACATACTTGCTAATTAATTCAGATCCTTTAATAGAGATAAAATTTATTTCCGACTCAGAAGCAACTGCTTTAGCAAGCAGAGTTTTGCCAGTTCCTGGAGATCCATATAACAATATACCTTTTGGTGCTTTTGTTTTTGAATATTCAAAAAGTTCTGAGTATTTTAAAGGCCATTCTACTGCTTCTATTAATTCCTGTTTTGCTTTTTCTAAGCCACCAATGTCAGACCATTTGATATTTGGAATTTCAATTGACACTTCTCTTAATGCTGAGGGTTCAATCAACTTTAATGCTTCATAAAAATCTTCTTTTGTTATTTCTAATTTTTCAATAATCTTAGATGATATGTCTTTTTCAAGATTAATTTTTGGCATTATTTTACGTAATGCATGCATACCAGCTTCTTTGCATAACCCAGATAAATCTGCTCCAACAAAGCCATGAGTAATATTAGCTAATTCATCTAAATTAATATCTTTTGAAAGTGGCATACCACGAGAATGAACCTGTAAAATTTCTTTTCTGCCATTTTTATCTGGAACTCCAATTTCTATTTCTCTGTCAAATCTACCTCCTCTTCTAAGTGCTTCATCTAAAATATCTGGCTTGTTTGTTGCACCAATTACAATAACTTGGCCTCTAGCTTTTAAGCCATCCATTAAAGATAATAATTGAGAAACAACTCTTCTTTCTAATTGTCGCTCACCCGTCATTTCATCTCTTTTTGGAGCTATTGAATCAATTTCATCAATAAAGATAATACTTGGAGCATTTTGTTCTGCTTCTTCAAATATCTCTCTAAGTTTCAGTTCACTATCTCCATAGTATTTCGTCATTATCTCAGGTCCTTTAATTGAAATAAAGTGAACATCTGATTCAGAAGCAACTGCTTTAGCAAGTAAAGTTTTGCCAGTTCCAGGAACACCATATAATAAAACACCTTTTGGTGGATCAATGCCAATATTTTGGAATAGCTCTGGATGTCTTAATGGCAACTCAATCATCTCCCTTACAAGGTCTATTTCTTTTCTTAACCCACCTATGTCTTCGTACATAACGTCTACAGCACCAACTTCTGCTAATTTTTCTTTTAGTTTAATTTGTGTATCTTTTGTTACAATCACAATATCAGAAGGTTCTGTATTTTTAATAGTAAATGTCAAAGGATTTCCTAGCATCTCTACTCTAACTCTTTGTCCTTTAATAATAGGTTGTCCTTCCAATACCTTAAGCAGGTATTCTTCTCCTTTAATAATCCTAATTGGTTGGGAGGGAGCTAAAATAACTTTTTTAGCAGATTTTACTTCTATTTTATTTATTCTTACTTTATCATTAATGCCAATTCCAGCATTGTTTCTAATATCCCCATCAATCCTAATTATACCATTACTATCTTCTGGGTAGCCAGGCCATACAATAGCACAAGCTGTTTTTTTACCTTTTATTTTAATAACATCACCACTAACTAACTTTAATTTTTCCATATCATCTTTATCAATTCTAGCTATACCTCTACTAGCATCTCTATGCTCTGCTTCTTCTACAGACAAAATAAATTCATTTGGCATTTTTCTTCAAGCATAAAATATGATTAATTAACTATTTAAATATTTTTATAAATCGAAAGTCGATAATAAAGAAAATTATTTAAATAATAATGTATATATATCCAGAAAGAAGGATTAAATATATTTAATTATAAGGTTAAAAAATGGTAAGCAAATATATGAGAATGTATGGAATGATAGCTGAGGTACTAAACCAAAAAGAATATAGAGAATTAGAAGGTTTATTGAAAGAATGTTTACCAAATCATGTTCCTATAGATATTGAAAGAGTTGGAAATAAAATTAAATTATGGAGTGATAAACCATTAGTAATGAGAAGGGCTTTAAAAAGAGCTAGAGATATGCACAAAAAATATGGAACAGATGCTATGAGTAAAATATGGCAAAAAGAAGTAAAAACAAAAATTAAAAAAATAACACCTAAAAAGAAAAAAGTTGTAAAGAGAAAGACAATAAAAAGGGTGGTAAAGAGACCAAAAAAGAAGAGGGTAATAAAGAAGAAGATATTAAAAAAGAAAACAGTTAAAAGAAAAAAGAAATAAGAATTCTATACCAAGTAATTTCTAAAAAATATAAAGTACAAACTTCCTTAAATAATTTTGTTTTATTGTAATCGGATATCGATATTGTGGAAACTTTTATATATAAAATTATGTAATATTCATCCAATAAAATGGGAAAAAATCATATAATAATTGTGGTAATTCTGTTGGTAGTTGTTGCTTTAGTTGCTTTCAATTTTGGAAAACAAACAGGACAAGCAACAAAAGAAATAACAGAAACTGCTGAAGAGGAAGAGACTGAAGAAATTTCAGAAGCAATTGAAGAAACTCTAGAAGCAGAAGAAGTTACAACAGAACAACCATTAGAAGAACAAACTCTTACTACTTAAATTAAAATATATAAAGGAAAAGGAGGTGAATAAATGGCAAAAGTTGTAAAAAAAGGTCTTAACCGAGATTTAATCGGAAAATGGGCATTTATAATTGGCATTTTACTTGTATTCATAGTAGGACTAATAAATATGCCCTACACGGCTATTATCCTAGTAGTCTTAGGATTAGTAATTGGTCTTTTGAATGTTAGTAAAAAAGAGGTTTCAAGGCTATTAATAGCTGGAATAGGATTAGTGATTGTTGGAACCGCCGGATTGGAGTTATTGCCCGCTGTTGGAACTTATGTAACAGGTATATTAAAAAATTTACTAGCCTTAATTGGTCCAGCAGTATTAGTAGCTAGTGTAAAAGAGATATATGAAGTAACTAGAACATAGATAACAATAGTAAATTCATTATCAAGGTTAGGCTGGTATTTTAAGATAAATCTTTTGTTGGCATTTAAGATATCTCCC
>JAHJRB010000107.1 GCA_018831025.1 Nanobdellota archaeon
ACAAGAAATCAATTAGAAAATCTACAAACTGCAATGATTGGAAAAGTAGAAACTTATAACAAATCCGTAACCTCTATGGGAGCAGAAATGAAAGCCCTTTCAAAAGTTATGGAAAAAATAATGATGCCCTTAAGCATGAATATTAAAGAATTATCAAGAATAACAGAAAAGTTCAAGAAAATAAAAAGTTAATCCTTCTGAGCAATTAATCTAACAGCTTGCCCAATTATTATCAAGATAAAAACAGTAGTAAGCACTTGTGGATCAAATAAACTTCTTTGAATCTCTGTTCCCATGCTTCCTCCTTCAGAAGTTGGGGTTCCAAATATTGGACCAAAAACAGAAGTCAAAGCAGCAATCAAAATTATAATTCCTAAAATAAATATCGTCCACCTAACCGCCGCTTCATTTCTAGCAACACTTTCAATAGTCTCTAACTTAACTCCCATAAATAAAAATAATAACACTAGAGAAAAAATAACTAACAACATTACCATAAACCATGGTGCAACAATACTGACTATTTGCATTGCTCCAGGAGTCAGCGCAAAGAGTATACCAATTGCAATCGCAATCCAAACATTAATATTTGCACTTTCTGAAACAAATTTAGTTTTCTGTAATATTCCAAATAAAATTGTAAAAACAAGAAGCATACTAAAAATAGGTAACAAAAATTCAATTAATCCTAAGTCTAGTAGTGTTACCATTGTACATTTTAGTTTTATTATTTGGAGGGTTTACCACCAACTGATTTTCCAAGACTGCTAATAAAGGAACCAATACCTTTCAATGCCCCCCCTTCATTTTCTGTCTTGGGCTCTTTGATAATAAACCAAATCACCAACACAAAAATACCAACAATTAATAAGATTGCAACATCTTGGTCAGTAAACCAATTTAACCAAGGAACATCCCATCCAACACTAGCTCCTAAAGCCCATAAAATAGAAACAATTGCAATTATTACACTCAATCCCTGCCAACTATCTCCGAATCCGAATCCGAATGCACCAGCAACAAGCAAAACCATCAATATTGTTAATACAATCATAGAAACTCTAGGCAAAAATCCTTGAATCAAAAGTACTGCATCCCTCTGCATAATTAGAAAGAATGCAACAATGATCGCGATTATTGTGTTAATATTTTTTTTCTCAAAAACTTTAATTTTATCTAAAATAGCAAAAGTAATAGCGAATATCAATAAGAATGGAAGTATTATATCAAATCCCCCAATTCCTTCGAACCAGGAAATAAAATCAACAAAATCTATTGTTTCTAATACCATTTATTATCACCTTTTTTAATATCTATACTCTATTAATATATAAATTTACCTATTATTCTCCTTTATCCCCTTCTTTTTTTCCACCACCAATCACTAACCAAATAGCTGCAATTACAATAATAAATAATATAATACTTCCAACAACAGCACCATTCCAATAACTTGTCATATAATTCCAAGCATATTCTAACCAGCTTTCATTACCACTAGTTTTTATATTAGCTAAAAATATTAAAACAACCGATACCGTCATAAAAATCATTAGTCCTACCCTGAATCCATCACTCAAATCTTCAAAGAAACTTTTCTTAGGATCTGCAAATATTCCTAACATCAACAAAAAGCTTAACCCAACAACAACCAATATCATTACCTGCGGCAAAGTTTCATTTATAATTGCAACAACCTTAGTAGCTGCTACAACAAGCAATCCTATAACAAAAGCAACCATTGCATCTAAGTTAGCTTTATCATCTCCTAATAACTTGGTCTTCTGTAAAATAGCAAAGACAACAGTAAAAATTAATAAGAAAGGTAATATAACATCAAAGACTCCAAAGTCTCTAAAGAAACCCAATGCATTAGCCAACGTTGAAGCCATAGTTTATAGTTGAGGATTTTTCTATATAAAGTTTGTGGTTTTATTCCACAATATCTTCATCGTTCTCGTTTTCTTTTCCCTCTTCACTTGAATAAGAAGGAATAGCTGCTTTACTAATAATCATAACATCACCAATAGCCTTAACCAATTGATGTGGAACAATAACACCTTTTGCTCC
>JAHJRB010000108.1 GCA_018831025.1 Nanobdellota archaeon
TGCTGAACCTCCTGCTATAATCCCTTTAAAATTTTTTAATTTAGATTCCCATTTATTTTCTTTTATTTCTTTTAATAATTTAAATGTATTTCCTCCACCTATGTATATGCCTTTGAAGTTGTTTAAATTGATTTTTTCTTTAAATGAAGTTAACATTACTACATCTTTCTTTAATGTTGAAATAATCCATTTATAACAATCAGGATATCTTTTGGAGGACATAGCAATTGGTATGTATAATATCTTCTCATTTTTGACTTTTTTTAGAAATAAATCATTTAATTTTTTCTCTTTGTTTTTTCCTGTACCGCCAGATAAAATTAAAGTTGGCATTAAATAATATAAAGTTCTTCAGCTGTTCTTTCTTCTCTGATATCATAAGAACTATCGGGAAATTGTCTTTTTAACCTATCTCTTAGTTTTTCAGCTTCGGATTTAACAACAGTTATTCCAAAAAGGCTTTCAGTTCTGAAACTTCCTTGTAGTCTTCCATCTCTAAATACCTTTAATTCGTAGATTCTATCGTTTGAGACTTCTCTCATACCACTTCCCCAACCATTTGTTTTTACCATACTATTTTAGAAATATTTTCTCTTTTTAAAGGTTATTCTTTATTATTTTTGTTAATATTTCTATAAATTTTTTGTTTTCTTCTTCACTAGCTACAGATAACCTAATGTATGTATTTTTGGAAGGTCTGAATGCAGATGTTTCTGTAACAGATACATTATTTTCTTTTAATTTTTTTATCAATTCGGTTGAATCTTTATATAAGCTAGAGACATCTACTAAGAAATTGGTTGTGATGGAATTAGTGCATTTTAATCCTAATTTTTCTATATTAGATATTAAAAATTCTCTATTTTTTTGAATATATTCTTTTGATTTTTTAATATGGTTTATATCTTTTAAAGCTTCTATTGCTAGTTCTTGAGCTACTCCATTTACTTTAAAAGGAGAAGAAGTTTTTTTAATCTGTTCTATAATTTTTTGATTTGCAATTATATAGCCTATCCTTAATGCTGCTAGGCCAAATGTTTTTGAAAAGGATCTTACTATTACTATATTTTCATATTTATCTAACAAAGAAGTTCCATTGATGGATGTAGCATCTGCCAAGGCTTCGTCTATAACAACAATACCTTTAAAATTTTTAATTATTTTTTCTTTTACTTCTCTATCTATTTTTAATCCTGTAGGATTGTTTGGATTCGCTAGAAAAATTATTTTTGTTTTATCTGTTACTTTATTTAAAACTTCAGAAGTGTTTAATTCAAAATTTTTCATAGGAACAAAAATTGGAGTTCCTCCCATTAATTTAGTATGGAATTCATACCTATGGAATGTTGGAGTAGGTATAATGGTTTCATCTTCCTTGTTAATGAAGGTATGACTTATCATTTCTAAGCAACCATCACAACCATCTCCTATCATTATTTGATTGGGAGAGACTTTCATGTAAGAGGCTATTTCAATAATCAATTCTGTATTTTCAGGATAGTAATGGGCTATTTTTTTAGTGTTAAAATTCTTTAATTTAGATAAGACTTTTATAGAAGTTCCAAAAGGATTTATGTTTAGAGATAAATCTATCTTTTTCAAGTCTTTTCTAGATAAAGCATATTCTGAACTTTCAAGTTCCAATATTTCCTGTCTTGTAATTTTATTAATATCCATTTTAGAAACTTAGATAAGAGTCGCTGAAAGAACTATTGCTGCCACCAACTATTCAATAATTTAAGGTTATATTTTTCTTTCATAATAGTTTTGGTTTATTTTTTCCTTATTTAAGGTTATCGGTACATTTGGCTCTGTCCTAAATCTTTCTAAAAACTTTTATTAAGATAAATAACCCCTAGCATAGCTAGGGGGTTAGACAGAGAAGGTGTCTAACATGAAAAAAGAGGTAAAACTAGTAAATAAAATTAAGCGTTTGTTAAAACAGCTTAAATGTCCAAAATACAGGAATCATTTTGGACCTAAGACGTATGAATTCTATGTGCATTTGATTGCTTTATTAACAAGAGCTTACTGTAGGCTATCTTATAGAAGAGTTGTTTACTTCATGGATTTAATAGGCATAAGATGCCCTAGTAAATCAGCATTGCAGTATGTTGCAAGCAGGATAAGCAGTAATTTTTGGAATAAACTGCTTGAGATCACATCAGGAATTGAACACCAAATTATTGCCTTAGATGCTACAGGATTTAGCAGAACAAATCCCAGCTTTCATTACTTGAGAAGAATCGACGGCAAAATGCCCAAGGATTATGTGAAATTAAGTGTTGCGTTTGATGTAAAACAGAGAAAATTTTGTGCTGGGAGGATAAGGGTAAAACTTGCACATGATATTAAAGACGTAAAATATTTGCTTACAAGAGTTATTGCAAATATACTAGTAGCAGATAAAAGTTACGATGCTTATTGGGTGCATGACTACTGTACACTTAGGAGAATGGAAGTGCATATTCCCCTGAGAAAAACAAGAGGCAAATCCACTTTTAAGAGTATGAGTAACAGGGTTATATCTATTGGAAAATTTGACGAAGAAATTTATGGCCAAAGATCTCTTGAAGAATCTGGTTTTGGGAGCGTTAAAAGAAAATTAGGAAATAGTGTGAACTCTAAAAAGGCTCCTGCAATAAGATCTGATCTTTATAGCAGACTAGTCTGCTATAATATTTTTTTAGGTTCTGTTGTTATTTAGGACAGAGTCGGTACATTTATATACTACCACAGTAGCTAAAAATGTAGTTTATTACAACTTTTTGGGGGTTAAAATTGAAAACTCTAAGAACAGACAGATATGATATATCCATAGAGGAAAAGGCTCAAGGTGGAGCTGGTGGATATGAATCAAAGTATTTAACACATGAAGGAAATCCCGCTTATTCTGAATTATATGATTTAGTTGCTAAAATGAAAGGTAGATTATTGCCTGCCGAGAGTAGAATTTTTAGACAGAGAAATGGAGAAGAGTTGGTTAAAGCTTTAAGAGAAGATAAATCTTTAGGGATAGCTTCTGGATTTAAACCGAGTGGGGCTTATCATTTTGGACATAAGTTAACTGCTTCAACTGTTGCATTTTTACAAAAAAATGGCGTTTAGGTGTTTGTTCCTGTTGCAGATGTTGAGTGTAGAATGGATACTGGAATGTCAGAAGATCAATATTTATATTGGGCAGCTGATAATTTACTTGATTGGGGAGCTAATGGAGTAAATTTAGATGCAGCTCATGTTTATTTACAATCTGAAGAAAGAAGAGTTAACGACTTGGCTTATGCAGTTGCAAGAGGATTAGATTTTGAATTAGCTGCTGATACTTATGGCTTTGAGAAGTTGTGTGGGGACCCAGATAAAGAAGGAGATAAAGGAGAGTTTCCATTTTTATTTGCAGGAATAACTCAAGTTGGAGATATTTTATTGGCTCAACATCCTGATTTTGGAAATTATCATTCTTTTATGGTGAGTGGTCAAGATCAAGATGGTCATATGAAAATGACTAATGAATTAGTTAGGAGAATGTTTGAAGCAGGTAGAAACATTTATGATATCCATACAAATCCTTCTGGATTATATGTGCCACATATAAGAGGATTTAAATCAAAAAAACCTGGAGAAGCACCTAAGATGTCAAGTAGTTGGGCACCAGGAACTCTTTATTTAGGATCTGGGCATGATAACGAAAATATTAATGAAAGAATTAAAAGCTCTTTAGGAAAATTTGATCCTTCTAGATTGGTAAGGAGAGATATGGAGAACTGTGCTTTAGACCTAGTAAGATTTATCGATTCTTTTAATGAAAAAAGTATAGTGGATTTTGCTGAAATTTATGATTCTCCTCATTATAAGTTTATTTTGGATAAGTTAGAATGTGCAACCAGAGAAGAAAGATCAGGGGTTCAAGAAGCAATTGATGCATATTTAACTAACGTTTGTAAGAGGGAAGGGCAAGATAATGTTGAATTGGTTAGAGAATCTCTAGGAGAGACTTTAAGAAATCATCAAATTAAAAGACAAGAAGTTTTGGATTATGCAATTACAAGAGCAAATCTTCCACCTAGACAAGGTTGGGATGAAGATTTTACTCTTGATCCTCCCGAATTTTGGGAAGTTCCTGAAAGAGCAGTGGTAAATTCTGATAGGAGAAATAAGACTGAATGGTTTAATATTGTTGAGAAAGCCAGAGAAAAATTAATTGCTTAAAATGTTAAATGAATATTTGTCTCAAGAAGGATTAGTAAGAAGGATATTAACTCTAAATGATTTAGAAAGAAGAATAAAAGAAGGAAGACCTATTAATATAATGATGGGTCAAACTTTTGATGATGGTCATCCAAGTGATTTGTTAAAATATAGTTTGTTTATGATGAATCTTAGGGACTTATTAGAAATAGAGGGGGTTGAGGCAACTACAACTATTTTGTTAGCAGACCATTTTATGACTGATTTTAACAAAGATATGAGTAAAGAAGATTCTGTTAGGTTGGGCAGACTCAGAGAAGAATTTTTAGAAAGAGTAAATAGGGTATATGGTGGAGATATTAATGTAGTATATTCCTCTAGATTATCTAAAAGTAGTAAATACAGAAAATTATTAAGAAGATTAGGAAGAGAAGGAAAATCTAATCTAAAGTTTAGAGAAGCTTTATTACAATCTGTTCCTGAGAAATATAGGGGGAATCCGGATGCTTTGAAATATCCATTTGAAGAAGTAGCTTGTATAGCTGCTTTAGGTGCAGATGTTAAAGTTGGACCTAATTATGAAATAAAATATGATGTGCCTGCTAGAGAAGCTGCACCTATGATGGGATTTGACCCTTATGTTGCAATACACTTGACAAATAGTAGGCTTTTTGGAGAAATTCCTGAATTAGATGAAGATACTAAAGAAGGAATTGAAGAATTTGGAATATTGCCTTATCAATTTAGAAGTAAGGGATTAATGAATCATAGGATTAATTTAGGAGATTATAATCAAGAAGAAGTTGATATATTAATTTCTTCTACAGAAGATGAGGATAGTTTAAGAGATTTAATTGTTATTGCAGAACTTGCTAGACAAAGAGTTGATGAAAGAATTGCCCTTGGTTTTTTTGAAAATAAACAAGAAGATGATTTAGAGCTAGATGAATTAAGAAACTTAGCAAAAGAAGAATTTCACAAATATATAGCTGTACCTATGGGATACAAGTAAAATGAAACTTCTATTATTGAGGGTATAATATGAAATTAAATGAAATATTATCACAACAAGGAGTAGTATTGCAGAGTCCTAGTGATGGAGATATAAGAAATAGAGCTAGAGATGTTCAACCTGTTAAATTATTTTATGGAGAAACTTATGATGATAAAGGTGAAACTTTAGATAGTATGAAGTATTATTTTTTTGTGGATGCATTAAGTCAAAGTTTGTTGCAAGAAGGATTTGAAACAGATCCGGTTATTTTAGTGGCTGATACTGCAGCTTGTAGAAATGTTTCTAGAGGTTTGGAAAGAATATATATGAAGTTAGGGGAAGAAAGAGCTAGGTTTGTTGAAACTGTAAATGATACTTATGGTACCGGACTAAGGGTTGTTAAAATGAGTGAGTATATTAGTACCCCTGAATTTCAAGAACATTTAAGGGGTATTATTGAAACTTGTAGAGATGATTCTAAATTAATGGAGGCTGTTGAAAGAACTGTTCCTGAAAGTAAATTGGAAATTGAAAGAAGTAGAGGGTTTGGATATTCTTTTGATGAAATAGCAACTATTATAGATTTAGATGTTAAAATAGGACCTCCTAGAGAGGATCTTTATGATGGTATTGCTAGAGAAATTGCTAGGAGAAGAAAAGAGAAAGAATTAATGAGTTTATTTTTAACTCCAACATTTCCACTTGGAAAGAGATGGGATTATTTTTTTTCTAATGAAGGAATTGAAGACCACGGAATAACAGCATATAAAGGGGGAAGCAAGAGATTGCAGGGGAATAGAATTTTAATTGGTAAAACTAGGATAGAATATGCTGAGAATTTAATTGATGCTTCATTTATGTCTGAGAATCCTGTATTACCGAATCCTGTTTTAGATGCAGGAATAATTACCGAAATGGCAAAAAGAAGATTAAAAGGGGATGATTCTCCTATTACTTTAGCTGATGATTTTTATTCAGGTAGATTAAGTCAAGAAGAATTAAGAAGAAAGGTTGTTGAGCAACTTGGAGAATATGTGTTATCACAATTTTAAAAATGAAAAATGAATTAGAAGATATGAGTAGAGAAGAATTTGCAGCTAGAGATTTTTCTGAGAAATCTGCATTAAGAGAAAGAGAGAGGAAATATTATGCTGAAAAATCTGAAGAGATTGGATTAAAAAGTTTAGAGAGATTTTTACAATATCATCCAAATCCTAGTAGATTTATGAAACTTGGTTTTACTTATGCTCATAGAGATTTAGAGAGCGTTGCTGATGCAATGGCAAATGGTAAACCTTGGGCAGTTGTTTCTGGTCTTAATCCATCTGCTCCCTTACATATTGGACATAAGGCTGTTTATGATGAGGTTTTATGGTTACAAGAACAAGGTGCTGAAGTTTTTATTCCTCTAACTAATGATGAAAGTTTTGTTGTTGGAAAAAGTAAGACTTTAGGAGAATCTAGAAAAGTTGCTTATGAAGAAGTTATTCCTAGTTTGATTGCTATGGGATTTGATGCGGAAAGAACTCATATGTTTGTTGATTCTGATTATCCTGATATTTATAATGTTGCAATGGATCTTTCTAATAAAATTTCATTGAATAGAGCATTTGGGGTTTTTGGTTTTCAAATGAATGAGAATCCTGGAGCTTTATTTTATAGATCTGCTGTTCAAATAGCTCAAATCTTATTACCCCAATATGAAGAATTTGGGGGACCAAAACCTACAGTAGTTCCTGTCGGAATTGATCAGTATCCTTACTTGTTATTAGCTCGGGATGTTGCTGAAAAGAAAGGGTTTGTTCCTCCTGCAGGATTATTTTTAAAATTTTTATGGGGAATGGATGGAAAAGGAAAAATGTCTGCTTCTAGAGAAGGATCTGCTATTTTTTTGACTGAGAATACTAATAGAGCAAAAAAAATTATTAAGACATCTTATACTGGAGGTAGTCCATTTGCTGATTTCCAAAGAGAAAATGGTGGGATTCATGACATTTGTCCAGTTTATACCTTAAGATCTTACCATTTTGAAGAGGATAATATAGTTGGAGAAGAATGTGCTTCTGGACAAACTTTATGTGGGGATTGTAAGAAACAAGCTATTGAAGATGTTGTTAGTTATTTGGAAGATCATCAATCTAAGTTAGAAGAAGCTAGAAGTAGGGTAGGTGAATTTATTTTAAAAACACCTATAAGGTCAATCTTTGAAGAATAAATTTTTAAATTTTAAATGTTAGGAGAATAATATGAAAGACCATTTGACTGGGAATGATTATATTCCTTTGGACAAATCTTGGATGATAAGAATGGGGGTACTTGATTTAGTTCATGGCTATAATGATTCTATTAGATATTTGGAACCTAAATTGGAAGAGTTAGGAGGGGATTTACGATCTCTTTATTATGCTTCTTTACAATGGAAAAATGGAGATCTTGTCGATGTGGGAGAAGCAGGGACTTTGTACAGATTTCTTAAGTTTGCATCTTGGAAATTAAAACAAGGTAAGGATTTTATTATTCATAGAACCCTTAAGGATAGAGATATTTGTGATGACCCTGCAATTGTTGATTAGTCTTTAGAACAATTGTTAACATTAGACAATGGAACTTCTCAATGGGCAAGTGCTTCTATAATTATGGGAAATCCTGAAAGATTAAAAAGTTCTCCGTTTAAACTTCAAGTTAGTTATGATGCAATAGAACATTGGAATGCTAGCAGAGCAGAAGGAAGAAGTTGGGATCTTAGGTTTGATGAGACCATACTTAATCAAGCTATGGCTTATTTAAGATGGTTAAGTGGGAAAGATTTAGATTTTATTCCTGAACAAGCTGAAGATTATTGTTTTGCAAGAGCTTTTGGAATTATTGATGCTAAAGAGGGATTAGAAAGATGGCCAAGTTTAGCAGGACATGAAAGTAATAGACCTATAGAAATGGAAGAGGCTTTACAACAAGAGAAAGTTACTTCAAAAGATCATAGAGTTGTGCAGGCTGTTGCTATGTTAAAAAGAGATGTTGAATTTAAATATCCAGAAAGTGTTAATAAAAGCTGGCCTCAATTTTGGAGATTTTGGAAGGATGCCCCTGAATTAATCTATTAGTTTAATTATATCTTTAGTATCTAATATCTTTTCTTTTCCTGTTTTCATATCTTTTAATTTTAGTTTCTTTTCTTTTAGTTCATTTTCACCTAGAAAAATAACAAAAGGAATTTTTTGTTTATTAGCATAGTCTAAGTTTTTTGAAATTGATCTATTTTGTAAGTCTACTGTAATGTTTAAATTTTCTTTTCTTAATTGTTCTGCAACTTGTAATGCTTTATCTAAAGTGTTAATTGGAATTAATAAAATTTGGGTGGAGCTATTTAAATCCGGGAGTAAATTTTTTTCCTTTAGTAAAGTTGCTAAGACCATATCTCCGAATCCATATCCAACACCCGGAAGTCCTGCTAGATTATCATATCTTCCTCCTCCTGCTATAGCTCTTAAATCTCCAGCTTTGTCAAATGCCTCAAATACAGTACTAGTGTAATAATCAAAACCACGCATTATAGATAAATCTAGTTTGCAGTAATCTAAGACTTTATATTTTTTTAATATAGAGAATAATGTTTTTAGCTCCTCTAAACTTGGACTGCTTGTTTTTATTTTTTCTAAATCTTCTATCTTAAATAAGTTCAATAATTCTTTTATTTGTTTATCATTTAAGTTTAAATCTTTCAATGCTTCTTTAAAGTCTTTATCGCTTAATTTACATTTTTTATCAATAATTCTGGCTAGCTCTTTTACATTATTTATTTTTAATTCTTTAAATAAATCATTTATTAATTTTCTGTTAGAGATTCTAATATAAAAGTCTGATTTTTTTAAATTAAAGCTGGTTAATATTTTTATTAAAGTAACTATAACTTCTGCATCTGCTTGCTGCGAGTCGGTTCCTAGATAATCTAAATTAAATTGGAAGAATTCTCTCCCGCGAGCTTTTTGTAATTGTTCATATCTATAACATTGAGATATACTAAACCATTTTAATGGCTTTTTTAATTCTGGCATAGATTTAACCATACGGGCTACTGAAGGTGTTGTTTCCGGTCTTAAAGCTAAGACCCTATTATTTTTATCTTTAAAACTGTAGATTTGAGTGGGAATTTCATCTCCTGATTTGTTGTATATATTAACTGACTCTAGAATTGGCATGTCTATCTCTTCATAGCCGTAGTTTTGAGCTATCTTTTTCCAAGTAGAGAAAATATAGTTAATAGTTCTCTTTTCTTCTGGATAAAAA